>CAYPCH010000131.1:0-9994 GCA_964409165.1 uncultured Oscillospiraceae bacterium
AATTTATCTTTAGTATACCATAAAAATGCCATCGCGTTAGCGATTTCGTTCTTCTGCTACTTCCAAGTTGGAAGCAACAGAACCGTCCCCTTGCTTCCCTTGCTTCCCCCTTGCTTCCAAGTTGGAAAATCTACAAAATAGTGATATTATATTATATGGTTTTTTATTAATAATTGAATAAGGAGAAATTCATGATAAGAATTGGTTATCTCGGACCGAAGGGAACATTTTCACAGGAAGCTTTAATTGCATATATAGGCGGTAGGGAAGGCTTTGATGAATTTGATTACAATACAATGCCAGATATAATTACAGCTGTTGACAGAGGTGAAATTGATGAAGCCATCGTGCCAATAGAAAACTCGCTTGAGGGTGCGGTTAATGTTACAATGGATATGCTTGCAACCGATGTTAATCTTATAATTAAAACTGAGGTTGTAATACAGGTAAAACAAAACCTTCTGGCAAAGCATGGAACAGATATTAAAGATATAGAATTTGTTTTATCGCATCCGCAGCCTATTGGACAATGCAGGAAATACCTTGACACCACACTTCCTAATGCTGTTGTGAAATATTTGTACAGTACTGCACAAGCAGCGAAAGAAGTTTCGGAAGGGAATGGAAAACTTGCGGCAATAGGTTCCTCCGCAGCGGCTAAAGCCTACGGGCTTTCGATTTTAATGCAGGATATCCAGGATAGGAGAAATAACTTCACAAGATTTGTGGTTGTATCTAAGGGAGCCGGAGAAAAGGCCACTAAAAATAAAACATCAATTGTTTTTTCTACAGAGGATAAACCCGGAAGCCTTTACAGAATACTTGATATTTTCAGCCTTTGGGATATAAATATGACAAGAATCGAATCAAGACCTGCAAAAAATGAGCTTGGAAGATATATATTTTTTGTGGATGTGGAAGGGCATATTGAAGATGAAGACATAAGAGACGCGCTTACTATGGTTCGAAGGAAGGCATCTTTTTACAAATTTTTAGGTTCTTATCCGATATTTATGGGAAATTAAACATTTATGAACGTTTTAGTGTTATAATATTATGCACCGAAATATATTGAATGCGATAAAGATTTTACATCGCATTTCAATTTCTTTAATACAATATCGCGAAAACTAAATTTTTTCAATGTAAAATCATTTTTGCGATTTATATAGGTAAGAGAATTTAACAATACATATTGTGCTGGAGTGGTTGTATGGCGTTATTTGATAAGGAAATTGACATTACCAGGAATATAAAAATAATAGAATGGCTCAAAAGTGAGCTTCTTACCGATGTTGCCAGGCTTTTTAAGACTATGGCCAACGGTATGAGGGAAGAAGTCCATGAGTCTGTATCCGAGACCCTTTCGAATATGATACTGATATCTTATTTGCTTGGGCGGCGTTTGGGAATAAGCTATAATTCGATAGAAATGAAAATTGAAAACAAAGTTAAGCTTGGTTTGATAGAAGACCACGATGTGGAGAAGTATTATGGAGATTTGTCAGAATTGTCAAAACACTTAAACTCTTCTAGAATTAAAAAGCAGGGATGATACTGCGGAAATTACAGGAGAATTAATTATGGACAGTAAGAAATTCACTGGAATATTTATACCAAAAGCGAGTTTTTTTCTATTTGTTATATTTATACTTTTAGTTGTTATTGCATTTTTAGAAATCAAAATTGCCATATTAGGTTTTTTGTTTTTTCTATTTCTTTTGTATTACAACTTCAGGTCAAATTATATAAGGCGCAGAGAGATAACAAGATATATAGAGAACCTGACATTTAACATTGATACGGCAACAAAGGATACTCTGCTTAATTTTCCTATGCCTCTTGCAGTTATTGAACTCGATGGTACAATAATATGGTATAATTCTTCCTATAGAAAGATTTTTCAAGGGGAAGATCTTCTGGAGAAAACAATACACTCTTTTGTAAAAGATTTGGATCCAAGTACAATTGCAAAGGAGACCATGAATTTTACAAAGGAAATAGATGTGAACAAAAGAAATTACAACGTTCTGGGTAATTTCGTAAAGGTAGATAGCAAGATTAACGAGGACGGTTTTATACTCCTTTTATACTTTGTCGACAATACGGAGCTTGTGGAAAGCAAAAAGAGTTACAACGATGAGAAGCCCACAGTAGGTATCATTGTTGTGGATAATTATGATGACCTGATTCAAAGCATGGATGATACAAAGGTTGCGCAGATGATGGCGGAGATGGAGTCAAGGATAAAAGTCTGGATGGGCTATACAGACGGAATAATCAAGAAATATGAAAGAGACAGGTATTTGTTTATTTTTCAGTACAGATACCTTAAGGAATTTGTGGATAAGAAGTTTGATTTACTTGACAGCATAAAGGATATAAATGTCGGAAACAAGATGCCTGTTACCTTGAGTATAGGTTTTGGAGTAAATGGCAATTCCCTTCAGCAGAATTACAAGTATGCAGATGCATCTTTGGATATTGCTTTAGGAAGGGGTGGAGACCAGGTTGTTATCAAGAATGGCGAAGATATTACCTTTTATGGTGGCAAGACAAGAGAGCTTGAGAAGCGTACAAGGGTTAAAGCCAGGGTTATTGCATATGCGCTAAGGGAGCTTATAGACCAAGCGCCGGATGTTATGATAATGGGTCATGAAAACTGTGATGTCGATTGTCTCGGCGCATCGCTGGGGTTATACAGGGTGGCAAGAAACAGGAATAAGGAGGCATATATTGTTCTTAACAATTCAAATCCTACTATAGATAATCTAATTGTTAAGATTGAGAAAAGCAATGATTATGAGAGCCTTTTTATTGCCAATAGTGAAGCTTTGGACAAGATGAGCAGAAAAACCCTTCTTATCGTTGTGGATACTCACAGACCAAGCTTTACAGAGTTTCCCGAGTTGCTCAAGCATACTGATCAAATTGTTGTTATCGACCATCACAGAAGAGGCGCCGACTATTTGCAGGAAGCGGTTCTTACCTATCAGGAGGCCTATTCATCCTCTACCTGTGAATTGGTTACCGAGATTATCCAGTATGTTGAGGAGAAGGTGAAGCTGAAGCCTGTTGAGGCGGAAGCTTTGTATGCGGGAATAGTTATTGATACGAAAAACTTTACTTTCAAGACGGGAGTCAGAACTTTCGAGGCAGCGGCTTTTTTAAGAAGGCAGGGAGTAGATACTGTATCTGTAAGACAGATGTTTCAGAATGATATAGAAACCTATGTCAATATATCGAATGTGGTTAAAAATGCCGAAGTAATAAAAGAAAGCATTGCATTGTCGGTTTGCGCCGCAAATATAAAAAATGCATCCCTCATAGCTGCTCAGGCTGCGGACCAGCTTGTAAACCTGTCGGGTATTACGTCTGCTTTTGTTTTAAGCAATATGAGCAATGGGGTGGCTATAAGCGGAAGGTCATTAGGAGATGTCAATGTGCAGGTTATACTTGAAAAGCTTGGAGGAGGAGGGCATTTGACGGTTGCAGGTGCCCAGTTGCAGGGCGTTTCAGTTGAGGATGCCAGAGAGAAACTGAAGGCTGCGGTAACAGAGTACCTTGATGAGATCAACAAGGAGAATTCTTAAAAGAGGAATTCTTAAAAAAAGAATGGGAAGTGCGGTAAAGATATTATCGCATTCAAAATAGATGAAGGAGAGATATAGAATGAAAGTAATTTTAAAAGAAGATGTAAAAGGTCTTGGAAATAAGGAGAGCCTTGTTAATGTAAGTGATGGCTATGCAAGAAATTTTTTGATTCCCAGGGGATTGGCTGTTGAGGCCAGTTCAACAAATATGAATGTAATGAAAACAAAAAAGGAAGCTGAAAAGTCAAAGAAAGACCGTGAGCTTGCACAGGCAAAAGAACTTGCTGAAAAGATAAACAAGACGGTTGTTACACTTAAAGCCAAGGCAGGAGAAAATGGAAAGCTGTTTGGTTCGATAACAACAAAAGATATTGTCGATGCATTGAAAAAAGAACACAGCATTGATATAGACAAGAAAAAGCTCAATGTTTCCGACTCAATAAAAGCTCTAGGTACTTATGACGCGGAAGTTAAACTATATCCGGGCGTAAGTGGAAAGCTTACTGTGAAAATTGAACAAGAGCAGTAGGTTAAAGTTATTGACTCAACTTTCCCACAGTATTTATGGGCTCTTTGCCACTAACGTAGTATTGCTCACCGCGGTCAAAAAGTAAACTTTTTGACCTTAACTTGTGAGCAACCAGAGCCTCAAAATACTATAAGTGGGAAAGTTGAGTTATCGAGATGAGGGATTTTTGGGATGAGGGATAGATTATGGATATAGGTTCTTTAGGCAGAATACCGCCTCAGAGTATTGAAGCGGAACAGTCTGTCTTAGGTGCGATACTTCTTGATAAAGAGGTATTGTCAAATATAACCGACATTATAAACACACAGGATTTTTACAGAGAAGACCACAAAGAAATATTTGAGGCCGTAACAGACCTCTATGAAAAAGCAGAACCTATAGATCTGATTACGGTATCGGAGCAGCTTAAGCTAAGGGGCTCTTTAGATAGCATAGGAGGTTTGGAGTATCTCTCAAATCTGGCTGGTGCCGTTCCGACGACTGCGAATTCAAAGCACTATGCCAAGATAATAGAAGAAAAATCTATTCTGAGAAAGCTGATAAAAGTATCCTCTGATCTTGTCAATATGGGGTATGAAGCCTCGGAAGAAGTATCTCTGGTTTTGGACAAGGCAGAGAAGAACATTTTTGATATTTTACAGAAACGAAACACCCAAGGGTTGACTCCGATAAAGGATATCCTGCTGGATACCTTTAACAGGCTGGAAGAACTGTATAACAACAACGGTCTTATCACAGGAATACCTACGGGTTTTACGGATCTGGATCATAAGACTTCGGGACTTCAGAATTCGGATCTGGTGCTGATTGCTGCCAGGCCTGCCATGGGGAAGACAGCATTTTCATTGAATATAGCACAGTATGCTGCAGTACATGCAGGAATTCCGGTTGCAGTATTCAATCTGGAAATGTCAAAGGATCAGTTGGTTAACAGGATGCTTTGCAGTGAAGCCAAGGTGGACAGCCAGAGAATGAGAACCGGACAATTGGATGATTCCGACTGGCACAAAATAGCCAGAGCATTAGGACCGTTGTCGGAAGCACCTATATATATTGACGACACACCGGGAACTACAGCTATGGAAATCAGGGCGAAATGCCGAAGACTTAAAATGGAAAAAAATTTGGGTCTTGTGGTTATAGACTATTTGCAACTGATGCAGGGAAGAGGCAAGGAAAGCAGACAGCAAGAAATATCCGATATATCAAGATCGTTAAAAATACTTGCAAAAGAGATTAATGTGCCGGTCATAACACTGTCACAGCTCAGCCGTGCCCCAGAACTTAGGGCGGATCACAGGCCCATATTGAGTGACCTGAGAGAGTCGGGAGCGATAGAACAGGATGCGGATATCGTCATGTTTATATACCGGGATGATTATTATAATCCTGAAACTGAAAAGAAGAATATTGCCGAGGCTATAATAGCAAAGCACAGAAACGGCTCAACCGGAACTGTTGAGTTGGCATGGCTGGGACAGTACACCAAATTTGCAAATCTGGAAAAGTTCAGGGATTAGGGGCAAAGAAAGCGGCTATGGTTGAAAAGGTGATTGATGCAATAAAAAAAAATAGAATAATACATAGTGGAGATGCTATTGTTGTAGGTATTTCCGGGGGACCTGACTCGGTTTGCCTTCTTCATCTTTTATGTTCATTAAGAGAGAGCATGGAGCTGAAGCTGTACGCTGCACATGTCAACCATTTGCTTAGAGGCGAAGAATCGGATGAGGATGAAAGCTATGTCAGGGACTTCTGCGAAAAACTTAATGTAGAGCTAAAAACAGTTCATGCGGATATAAAAAAGCTTGCTGGCAGTAAGGGAATATCTCTTGAGGAGGCTGGAAGAATAGTACGGTATGAATTGTTTGACAATGTCGCACATTCCTTTTTGGCAAATAAAATTGCTGTCGCCCACAATAAAAATGATCAGGCAGAAACGGTTATAATGAATATAATCAGAGGTGCCGGGCTTGACGGGCTTAAGGCAATGGAGCATATCAACGGAAGAATTATCAGACCACTTTTGGGAATAGAAAGAAAAGAAATTGAGGATTACTGCATATTGCACAAGCTGAATCCAAGGATTGACAGTTCAAATCTTGAAAACATATATACAAGAAACAAAGTGAGACTTGATTTGGTACCACATATTAACAAATTATTCAATGCAGATATAGTGCATAGTATAACTAAAATGTCCGATCTTATAAAAGATGAGAGTGAATATATTGACAACTGCGTATTAGACTTATATAATAAAACTCTTATTAGGCAGGAAAACGATGAGTTTCACTTAAAATTGCAGATGCTTCAGAAGTGCCACATAGCGGCAAAAAGAAGAATAATCCGTAATTACATAAAGGAAGTACGAGGAAATATTAAAGGAATTGAAAACATACATATTGATAGTATAATAGATTTGGTCGATAATGGTAAGACAGGCTCTATGCTTCATCTTCCGGGAGGCTTGCGAGTAAGAAAGTATTATAAAACCTTCAAGATATATGAGGAAAGTAGCGAGAAAGCTATTGGGGATTTTGACTTAAAGCTTGTTATACCCGGAGTTACTCACATCAATGAACTGGACTCCTGTATTTATGCTGAAGTACTTGATGATTTTAACATAAAAGAACTGAATGAACTGAAAGAGGCAAAAAGCAATTCAATGGAGCAGTTTTTTGATTATGATAAAACAATCGGGGGAATAAATGTTAGAAGGCGGAAAGATGGAGATATTATAAAGCCTTTAAAATCGATAGGAACAAAAAAGCTTAAGGAATATTTTATTGACAATAAGATTCCAAGGGACTTAAGGGATAAAATACCTTTAGTTGCAATTGGCAAAGAAATTATATGGATTATCGGGTACAAAATAAATGATAAATTTAAAGCAACTGAAAATACTAAAAAAGTACTAAAATTAACATATAAAAAGAATATATAATAATAATCGGGAGGAGAATATGACTGGAGACATTAAAGAGGTGCTTGTATCCAGGGAAGTGCTCAAAGAAAAGGTTAAAGAGTTGGGGAAAAGAATATCGGACGACTACCGAGGTAAAGAGCTTGTACTTATCGGAGTTTTAAAGGGAGGAGTAGTTTTTCTTTCCGATTTGATCAGAGAGATAACTGTACCCTTGGATATGGATTTTATATCTGTTTCTAGTTATGGGAATTCTACCATATCTTCCGGGGTGGTAAGAATTATAAAGGACATAGATATAGACATCTCAGGCAAGCAGGTTCTTATAGTTGAAGACCTTGTGGACACCGGACTGACTTTGAGCTATTTGAAAGACCTTTTCAGAAGAAGAAGCCCTGCTGATGTAAAGGTGTGTACTGCCCTTGACAAGCCTGAGAGAAGGAAGACGGAAATTGAAATAGAATACAGGGGGATTGTTATTCCTGATAAATTTGTTGTGGGTTATGGGCTTGATTATCAAGGCAAATACAGAAATTTGCCTGACGTGTGTGTTTTGAATCCCGGTTTGGCGGAATAATCCTGTTACATAAAATATAGATTTATGTATAATGTAATTTTTAAAGGTTTATTGTGTTTTATGAACCATTATGTTAATATAATGTAATATATACAATGGGAAACATACAATTTTCCTAAAATTTGCATATGACAGTTGTTAAAACAGTTTAGTAGTTTAGTAATTTAGAGACGCTAAACAGTATAATATTTGCTTGTACTTATATATTAGCAGTTTGGTATCTTTAAGATGCGGGATTTTAGTTCGATGTTATTCATTAAGGAGGGAGCTGTTTGAAACATTTTAAGGGAATAAGTTTTTATATAGTTTTGTTTGTGATAATTTTAATTTTTGCAACCCTTTTTAATCAAAGTGGTCCAGACAAAACAAAAACCTATTCGGATCTTTTGGTAGCTATTCAGAAAGGCAGTGTTGAAGTAATTGTTCTAGAGGGTAATGAGGCTACCGTTAAATTTAGAGATGATGAGAAGAAATATAAAGTAATTATACTGGATATAGCTTCATTTATGGAGCAGGTGGATGAACCTATAAAATCGGAAACTATGGCATTTCGGAATAAATTGCCTCCGACGCCTCCATGGTGGGTGGCAATAATACCCACATTAGGTCTTATAGTCATATTTGTATTGTTCTGGGTGTTTTTCCTTCAGCAGTCACAGGGCGGCGGAGGAAACAGGGTTATGTCCTTTGGGAAAAGCAGAGCCAAGATGACCATTGACGATAAAAAGAAGATAACATTTAATGATGTAGCCGGAGCAGATGAGGAGAAGGAAGAATTAAAAGAGATTGTGGAGTTTCTTAAGCAGCCTAAGAAGTTTGTTGAGCTTGGTGCAAGGATACCGAAAGGTGTTTTGCTTGTCGGACCTCCCGGAACCGGTAAAACACTGCTTGCAAAAGCTGTATCGGGTGAAGCTGGAGTGCCTTTCTTCAGCATTAGCGGATCTGACTTTGTTGAGATGTTTGTTGGGGTAGGTGCTTCAAGAGTCAGAGACCTTTTCGAACAGGCTAAAAAGAATTCACCCTGTATAGTGTTTATTGACGAAATTGATGCCGTAGGAAGGCACAGAGGAGCAGGACTTGGCGGCGGTCATGATGAACGTGAGCAGACTTTGAATCAGCTTCTGGTTGAGATGGACGGTTTTGGGGTTAACGAAGGAGTAATTATACTTGCTGCCACAAACAGACCGGATATTTTGGATCCTGCCCTATTAAGACCGGGAAGATTTGACCGTCGTGTCGTTGTAGGACTTCCGGATATTAAAGGAAGGGAAGAAATATTGAAGGTTCATGCAAGGGGCAAGCCCTTGGCCGATGATGTAAAATTGGATGAACTTGCAAAGAGTACTCCAGGATTTACCGGAGCTGATCTTGAGAATCTTTTGAACGAGGCTGCACTGTTAGCTGCCAGGATTAATAAAAATAAAGTTACTATGGCAGAAGTAAAGGAAGCTGTTTTTAAGGTTGTTATGGGACCTGAGAAGAAAAGCAGGGTAATGAGCGATAAGGAGAAACAACTTACTGCATATCATGAAGCGGGTCATGCTATAGCTGTAAAGGTTGCTTCAACAACCGACAAGGTGGACAGAATATCAATAATTCCTTCGGGTATGGCAGGTGGATATACCGCCTTTAAGCCCGATGAGGATAAAAAATACAATACCAAGTCCCACCTTTTGGAAAGTATAGTGATTTCTCTTGGGGGCAGGGCTGCCGAGGAAATTATTTTCGGTGAAGTCAGTACCGGGGCATATGGTGACCTCAAGCATGCAAATAGTGTTGCGAGAAGTATGATAACAAGATACGGTATGAGTGAAAAGCTGGGGAACCTGATATTCGGCAATGAAAATGATGAAGTATTTATTGGAAGAGATTTTGCACAGGCAAGGAATTACAGTGAAGAAGTAGCTGCCGAAATAGACAGGGAAGTGAAAAGCATAATAGACACCTGTTATGAAAAGACTTTGACTCTTCTTAAGGAGAATCTCAACAAGCTTCACAAAGTTGCAAATACATTGATTGAAAAAGAGAAAATTGAAGGTCAGGAATTTGAAGAGCTTTTTGCAAATGCTTAAAGAAATTAAAAGCCGGAAGTAAAGTAGAAGTAAAGTAGAAGTAAAGGGGCATATACGCCCCTTTTGTTTTTGTCTTTGTTATCCTTCTTGTGCAAGCATTTCATGTCCCCGGATTGTTGCGGTTTTAAGGTTGTAATTTTCGTCCAGTTCTGCAACGATGTCTCTGCTGCTGAATATAAATCGGCTCAGGTATCCGTTTTTATATTTAGCACTATATTAAAAAATGGGGAAACTCAAAAAATAAAATTATTGACTAAATAATTGGTATATGATAAATTATATCTTGACAAAATAATA
>CAYPCH010000132.1:0-9957 GCA_964409165.1 uncultured Oscillospiraceae bacterium
CTCTGCTATATTGACAATATTGTAATGCCGGTACAGGTTGAAGCAGCCTCTGTAAGAGCTGTCGGAAATATATACGAATACCTTTCCGATCTTCGCCTTAGTCCGGATCTTGTTTCCCTGGTGGTTCCGAACATGTATGACCAGAGAACAAATGACGCAAAAGAAAACCTGGAGTTCCTGAAGGAATTTTACTCAGACCGTGACATCCTGACAGAGCCGATACACCGTAGGGTCAGGATCACTGAGTCCGGTAAACTTGGCAAAACAGTATTTGAGTATGATGAGGAAGCAGCAAATCAATTCTTTAGGGTACTAGAGAGGCTGGTGACCATAGTTGGAGATGAACAAACTGGATAACAACTTCGAGAAATTAAAGCAGTCTATGCTGGAAAAAAAGTTAAAAGCTGAAGCAGTAAACAAAAGTGTATGTAAAAATGCAGATAAAAATGATGACGTAAACGTTGATATAAACACAAACAAAACTGCAAACACAAATGTAGATAAAAGTGTAAACAGAAACGTTTACACAGATGATTACATAAATGTTTACACAAATGCAGACAAAACTACAGACAATTCTGATTACAAATTTGTAAACAAAACTGTAAACAATAATACAAACAGTAGTGTAAACAACAGTGTAAACAAAACTGTAAACAGTAATGTATACAATAATGTAAACAAATTTGTAATCAAGGCAAATGAATGCGATGAAACGCTTGTCAGATACACTCTATACCTAAAACCCGATACCATCAGAAAAATAGGCCACTATTCAAAACTGCTTAATCTGGGCAAGTCGGAACTTGCCCGCAAAATTCTTGAAGATATACTGGATAATCTGGAAATTGTTTAGAGAATATTTTTCACTTGATTGGAGGCATCTATGAGTACAGAAACAATTGTTAAGATTAAAAAACGTATAAACCCCTACACGATGATTGACAGTTCAATCTTTATAAACAGCAACCTCAGCTGGAAAGCAAAAGGTCTGATGGGATATTTCCTGAGTCGACCGGAGGATTGGAAAATACACTTGAAGGATCTGTATAACCAGTCTACCGATGGCTTTGACTCTGTAAAAAGCGGACTAAAAGAGTTAAAGAATCATGGATATATTGAACTGGTGCCAATGCGTAACAAAGGCAAAATTGTATCCTGGGAATATATAGTTTATGAAGTCCCGATCTCTACAACCCTTGGTAAAGGTGGTTCTGAACCACGAGAGGGTTTCCCTCCAGTGGAAAAGCCTCCAGAGGCTAACCCTTCAGAGGGAAAACCTCCAGAGGGTAACCCTCGCTATACTAATAATGATATAACTAATATAGATTATACTAATAATGACTATACTAATGATTTTGATAATGAAAGATATGATTTACTAATTAATAAATACGAGGGCGTGCTCCTAAAAAGTAAGCTACAACTCTTTGAAGACAGTATTTCACAAATCGTGGAAGAGTCTTTAAAAAGTCTGTACTTTGACGAGGAGTTCTCAAAGAAAAACCTCAATCTGCCTCTACCTCTTGTCCGTGACACTCTTGAAAAAATAAGTCCGCTGATTATTGAAAATGCAATTACCCGGATGAAAAAAGCCTTATCAAACGGCATTATGATCAGCTCAACTAAGCATTACCTGATGAGCTGTATTTTTAATGCAATAACCGACTATACCTCCAGGGAGTTCACAGACAGTGAAATTTTCAAGCCCCGCAAAACAGTATTTGAAATTGTAAAGGGCACTCCGTTTGAAGAGCCGGTTAACCAGCTTTCCAATAGTTTTTCAGAAATAGTCTTCAACACTTTTTTCAAAGACAAAATAACGGACTTAACCCTTGAAAACGGCACACTCACCATAGTCCTGAGTGATATATTCCTTGCCTCCACACTGGCTGAAAAATACTCTGAAAAGGTGAAGGAATGCTTCAAGCAGCTTAATGTTGAGAATGTTGTATTTATAGCCAACCCGCAAAGGAGTGATTAGGATGCTCAGTGATGAACTCAGTAAAAAAGCAATTTCAATAACTGTGAAAAGTGCTGAAATAAACATGAAAGTGTTAATTAAGGCACTTAATTTATACCTACAGGAATTAAAAAAAGCCCAAAAGGCACCTAAACACGGTTATCAGTCGCTAAAAAAGCTTAACCGGCAAAATTATGCATTGCAGGATATTCCCTTAAGCAGTCAGGATCTTCGGCAATTAAAACAAGAACTTAATAGTTACGGAGTTGACTATGCCATTAATAGAGACCTGTCCAAGCCGAATACCTTCAAGGTCTACTTCAAGGAAAAAGATGCCGTCCAGATTGAAAACGCAATGAAAAACCATATGTCAAGGCAGTTTGCAAAGAATAGTAAGCCCCCGGTTAAAGAAATCATAAAAAAAATAATTGAAAAAACTAAAAATCTTAAAAATCTTAAAAATGCAGTAATACTATCAGTGAAAAGCGCTGAAGCAGGCATGAAAATGTTAATAAATATTCTCAATTCATACCTACAGAAGATTAAAAACGCTATTAAGAAAACCGTACAGAGATACCAGTCACTAAAAAAGCTTAAAAATCAAAATCAGGTATTACAGGATATCCCTATAAAAAGTAAAGACCTGCGTCAGTTCAAGCGTGAGCTTAACAGTTACGGAGTTGACTATGCCATAAAAAAAGACCTGGCCCAGCCGGATACCTTCAAGATTTACTTCAAGGGAAAGGATATCGGCCAGATTGAAAACGCACTTAAAAACCACATGGCCGGACAGATTGGAAACAAATCCAGGCAATCAATAAAAGAACGTATCAAGCAGGCAATTGATATATCTGCCAGCCTACGAAAGGAACTCCCTAAGGACAAAACAAAGGATCTGTCCATATCAAGATAGTCATAAGAAATATAAATAATTTTAAGCGAAATTCTCTTACAAGCAGGAGTCCATTTCCACTCTTAGCAACGAGAGTTTTTTTATTATCACAACTTTAAGGAGGTTGATCTTATGGAGTTTTATAAAAATATGTGTGACGGTGAGCTATTAGCGTTTTACAGAGCAGCTAAAAGAAGTGCCTCTTCTCTCGAAAACTTGGAAGCAGAAATAGCCAAAATGGAAAAGGAAATGCGTGATCGGAAACTTAACACAGATAATCTAAAACCCTTCAGGGAACTGGAATTCTATGTTTCAAGAATGTCCGGCAAAAACATGGAGCGCAGCCTATGAATAAATCAAAACTAATTTTCGCCGTCATAATATCAGCATCGGCATTTCTGGTGTTCAACAGAGGTATGGCAATATATACAGCTCTTGATGGGGATCCTGTCCAGAAACTGATGGATACATTAAGCAGCATTATGAGTGAAATATCAAAAAACCCCTTTAGAATAAGCTTTGATAAAAGCGCACTGATAGCCGGAGCAATTGGAAGCCTCATTCCCCCATTGGTCTATCTGTACACCTTAAGCGGGAGAAACAATTTTCTTGTCGGCATGGAGCACGGTTCAGCCAAATGGGGAACAACAAAGGACATTGCAAACTTCACCGACAGGGTTTATTCAAGAAATATGCTATTCACAAAAACTGAAATGATGAGTCTTGATACAAGAAAGACCTTCAGGAACAACAATGTTGTTGTAATCGGCGGCTCTGGCTCAGGCAAAACAAGATTTTTTGTGAAACCAAACCTCATGCAGCTGCACTCAAGCTATGTTATAACAGATCCCAAAGGCAGCCTAATCAAAGAATGCGGCAAAATGCTGCAGGATGCAGGCTACAGGATAAAGGTACTGAACCTCATCGATATGAAAAGCAGCGACAAATACAATTTCTTCAGCTACATAAACGATGAAAAGGACATACTTAAGCTTGTTACAAACCTCATAACCAACACCAATGCACCAAACAACAAAAACTCAGGGGATTTCTGGGAGAAATCAGAAACTGCACTGCTGCAGGCACTTTTCGGTTATGTGTTCTTTGAAGCCCTGCCTGAAGAAAAAAACATAGGTACGGTTATGGAAATGCTGAGACTTGCTGAAGTAAGAGAGGATCAGGAGGATTTCAAGTCCCCTCTTGATATCTTGTTTGAAAGTCTTAAAGCGGAAAATCCCGAACATTTTGCCGGTAAACAGTATGATCTTTTCAAACTGGCAGCCGGTAAAACAGCAAAATCAATCCTTGTTTCAGTTGGTGTAAGGTTGTCACCCTTTAACATAAACATTGTCTCTGACATGCTCTCTGAAGACACAATAGGCATTGATACCATAGGCGATGAAAAAACAGCCCTGTTTGTTATTATTCCCGACTCGGACAGAACCTTTAACTTTATATCTGCCATCATGTACCAGCAGTTGTTTGATACCTTGTTCCTGAAGGCTGAAAATGAGTATGGCGGCAGATTACCATACCATGTCCGGATGCTCCTCGACGAATTTTCCAATATAGGACAGATACCAAACTTTGAAATATACATAGCAACAATGCGAAGCCGGGAAATATCAGTAAACGTAGTATTACAGAATCTCGCTCAGCTTAAAAACCTGTACAAGGACAGTTATGAAACCATTACAGGCAATTGCGACACCCTTTTATTCCTCGGAGGCAAGGAACAGAGCACTTTGGAGTATATCTCAAAGATGGTTGGAAAGACAACAATTGACATGAAAACAACAAATGAGAGCAAAGGCCAATCCGGAAGTTACTCAATTAACAGCCAGGTACTCGGCCGGGAACTCATAACTCCCTCTGAGGTTGGCCTTTTAGGTGGAACTGAATGTATTCTATCAATACGCGGCATACCACCCTTCAAATCACAAAAATTTGACATCACTAAACACAATAAATACAAAGAACTCTCGGACTACGACAGGAAAAACACTTATATACTTCCTGCTGTTTACGACCGCGAAAACTCATTGTTTTTCAGTGATGTTAAAGAAATAAAGGAATATGAAGTATCACTGGAAGCGTAACACAAAATTCAATCAAAAAAAGGAGCGAAAGAAAATGGATTTATTAACACAGGTATTAACATTGGTACAGCAGTTTGCTACTATAGGCGGTGGTTTGTGGCTGGTATGGGGAGTTATAGTATTGGCCTCAGGACTTAAGGATAAAAACGGACCTGCACTTCAGTCCGGTATCTGGCAAATAGTTGGTGGAGCACTTATCATTACAGCTGCCACCATCTTTGCAACACTAGCAAAATAAGGACGTGATAAGGTATGGAAGATTACATAATGTCAATCATCCGGGACGTCCTAAATGGTGTTGGCACAATAGGCTCAGGGGTTATTTTAAAATCCCCTGAAGCCTACAACAAAACCTTGTATGACGGTGTAGTAAACATTATGCAGAATGCCGTAATGCCTGTCGCCTATGTCATACTCGGATTATTGTTCATGCTGGAACTGTACAACATCACCATAAGGACAGAAGGAATGAGTAACAGCGGCTTTGAAATACCCTTCAAAACAATGTTCAAGATAGCAGTCTGCAAAATATTTATAGACAGTACTCCCCTTGTTATGGGTGCAATATTTGCAATAAGCACTACAGTAATATCAAACATAGGCGGGGTTTTTGGCTCCGACAGCGTAGGGATGGCAGCAAACTTTGATGCCATGGAAGCATCGTTAAGAAGTATGAACTTTGCAGCAAAATTACTGCTAAGCACCCAGGTAACATTGATATGGCTTATATTCAAGTTCTCCACCCTGGTTATATCGGTAATAATAATCGGCCGTATGGTGGAAATCTATATCTATCTGGCTATATCACCACTACCCCTTGCAACCATACCAAACGGAGAAGTCAACTCTGTAGCAAAGAACTTTTTAAAATCCTTTGCCGCCGTCAGCATCCAAGGGGTATTGATCTTTATAGTGCTTGCTCTGTATGGAACACTAATAGGCGGCATAGCAAGCAAAAGTGCCTTTATAGACATAACTACAGCTATGCTCGAAGCAACACTCTATTCTCTGGTTCTGGTTGTATGTATCTTTATGACCGGCAGATGGTCAAAGTCAATCTGCAATGCGATGTAAGGATGTGATGATAAATGTCAATAGAAGTACGAGTTCCAAAGGAAATTACAGAGTACAAGGAAAAGATTCTTTTCGGGCTTACAGTCCGTCAGCTGCTGTGCTTTGTTTCAGCAATCATCTTAGGCGTGGCCTCATATTTCCTGATATCAAGATACTTAGGAACACAAACAGCAGGCTATGTAGTAATCCTTGAGGTAATCCCCATCTTTGCCGCCGGATTCTTTAAAAAGAATGGCTTTACCTTCGAGCAGTATGTAAAGCTTATACTAAGGCACAAGCTGGGACAAAACAAACGTAAATATCAAACTGAATTAAGTATAGACAAACTAAAACAGAACAAAGTTAAAGAGGAGGTCAAAAATGCTAAAAAGTCTACTTCAAAAAAGATCATCGATACAGAGCGACCCTGCTTCGGCTCCAGCGAATATGAAAGAAAAAGAAAACTCCAGGCAGCAATGCGAAGCATTGAGTTTGCACAAAAAGAATTTGCACGGGTCAAGCAGGAGACCAAAAAAGCAAAAAATCCCTTTAAGCGTTCAGCAAACAATCAGATATAACCGGATATTTGAAGATGGAATCTGTGAAATCAGAGAAGGACTCTACTCCAAAACAATCAAATTCTCCGATATGAATTACCAGATTGCAAGGCATGAGGACCAGGTTGAAATATTCTCAAAGTATTGTGAGTTTTTAAACTACTTTGACTCCTCCATCCCCATACAGATAACCATAGTAAACCGACCTGTAGATAAATCTGAATTTGAAAAGCATATGTTCCTTAAAATTCGGAATGATGAAATAGATATTTACAGGGAAGAATACAACAGGATGCTCAATGAAAAGGCTCATCAGGGTCAGAACAGCATATTGAGAGAAAAATACCTTACCTTTTCAGCCACAGCTGAAAATCACAAGTCAGCAATATCAATCCTCTCAAGAATTGAAACAGATGTACTGGGAAATTTCAAGAGCCTTGGGTGTGATACGAAAGTACTGTCGGGATGTGAACGCTTAGAGCTTATATATAATGCTTTAAACCAGGATAATGATCCTTTCACCTTCAAATATGACTATCTGGTATCTTCCGACCTTACAACAAAAGACTATATTGCCCCCGACTCCTTTGACTTGGGCAACAAATCCCGATTTGAATTCGGCAGAAGACACGGCCAGATATTATACTTAAAAGACCTTCCTCCGGACCTATCAGATAAGCTGCTGACCGAAATATCGGATATACCGGTAAACATGAGCATAAATTTGCACATTAACAGCGTAGATCAGGATAAGGCATTAGAACTTGTCAAACAAAAAATAGCCTTTATGGAACAGCAGAAAATTGATGAGCAGAAAAAAGCCCAGAAAGCTGGTTATGATGCTGAAATGATCCCTTATGAATTAAAATTCAGCCTGAAGGAAGCAGAAGAGCTGCTCGATGACCTGCAGAATAAAAACCAGCGTATGTTTAAAGCCACAATGCTCATATTTACATCAGCCGATTCTCCTGAAGCCCTTGACAGCAACGTATACCAGATAACCTCAATAGCCAGAAAAAACAATTGCAAAGTAGGCAGCCTTGATTACCTGCAGGAAGAAGGTTTGAACTCTTCACTGCCCCTTGGACTAAATCATATCGGCATCCAGAGGACTCTCACCACATCAAGCACTGCAATATTTATTCCGTTTACAACAGTTGAACTGTTTCAAAAAGGCGGCATGTACTACGGGCTCAATGCCCTTTCAAGAAATGTAATATTTTTCGACAGGAAATCCCTTAAAAATGCCAACGGTTTTATACTGGGTACTCCCGGTTCCGGAAAAAGCTTTGCAGCAAAAAGAGAAATGGTCAATGTACTTTTAAACAGTGATGATGAAGTGCTGGTAATCGATCCGGAGAGAGAGTACACACCCCTTGCAAAAGGCTTTAATGGTGAGATTATACACATATCAGCAGGTAGTAAAACGCATATAAACCCGTTGGATATAACAATGGACTATTCCGATGATGACAATCCACTGCTTTTGAAGTCGGAATTCATACTGTCCTTATGTGAACTGCTCGTAGGCGGCAGGAGCGGCTTATCGGCACCTGAAAAGACAGTTATTGACCGGAGCGTAAAACTCACTTATGCAAAGTACTTTTCAGACTCTAAAAACAAAACAGTACCCACACTTCTGGATTTCCATGAAGTACTTAAAAAGCAACCTGAAAAGGAAGCAACAAACATTGCTTTAGCTTTAGAATTATACGTTACCGGCAGTCTTGGAGTATTTGCACAGCCTACCAACATTGATATACAAAACAGATTCGTAATATATGACATAAAGGATCTGGGTAAGCAGCTCCGAACAATGGGAATGCTGATCGTACTTGACCAGATCTGGAACAGGATAACCCGGAACAGGGCAATAGGAAAACGCACCTTTTTGTATGTAGATGAGGTATACCTGCTTTTTCAGAATGAGTACTCCGCCAACTATCTTTTTGAGCTATATAAACGGGCAAGAAAATGGGGCGCAATACCGACAAGTATAACTCAGAACGTGGAAGATCTGCTGTTATCAGACCTTGCAAGGCGTATGCTTTCCAACTCCGACTACATAATGATGCTTAATCAGGCACCAAGCGACCGGGCAGAACTTGCACAATTATTGAATATTTCCAGTCAGCAGCTGGGCTATGTGACAAACGCAAATGCCGGACAGGGACTATTGTTCAGCGGGAGTTCCATAATCCCCTTTATAGATAAGTTTCCCACAGAATCAAAACTGTATCGGATGATGACAACAAAACCGGAAGAAATCCAAAGAGACAAGGAGGAATTAACATGAAGGAAAAAGAAGAATCCATTTTTTCAGCTTTGACCATCAGGGATCCTGACCAGGCTTTTCTAAACGCAATCAAAAAAGGTCTGAAGAATCCTTATGACTACATGTACATGCACAGTGACGGAGGAAAAGATTATTTCAAGCACATTGATACAAGAATGTATATATCCTTTGATATTGATAACAAAATCAGCTTAAAAAACATACTTAAAAAGCTATCCATAAAGGACAAAATTAACAAAATCAAGGATAATGCAAAATCAACAACCGGTGTAAAATCAAGAAACGATGTAAAAAAAAGCTTTGACAAAAATCCCGAAAGGTAAAAAGGTTATGGGGAAAATAAAATCAGCAGCTCATAGAAAGCAAAATTACACTTCCCGAATAAAACCTTCAATCCTTCAAGTTATACAAACACCTGAGAGCAAACTTAAAGCATGCAGTACACAAAGAAAAGCCAACATAAGATTGATAACAACTGCAAATGAAGCAATCATAAATTCCAATTGTGATAAAAATGAAGACCTTGGGATACAGGCAGTTATTAAAACAAAAAACGCAGTAGTAACTTCCTCAAAGACCTCTAAAAAGACAATTAAAGCAGGAAAAAAAGCAGTTAAAGCAGCCCGGAATTCAATTAAGGCAGGAAAAAGAGCATTCAGGACAGCCATAAAAACAGCACATGCAATTAAAACAACTGTTAAACTGCTGTCAAACCCGGCAGTATTAAAGCTTATATTAATAACCACCGTTACAGCAGTCGTTTTAATTGCAGCAATAGCAGTCATATCCTCCATAACCGGTATTTTCTCAAGCCTGACCTTTTCAAGCAAATCAAATGACTTAAATGATACACACAAATACATAACAGAGCTTGATACAGACCTTCTGCTTGAGATAAACACAGTGGAAAGCATGTCAAAATGGTCTTTAATAGATCAATTCCGCTACTATACCGGTTCTGGAAGGCTAAAAAGACTAGAACCTGATGAAATTAACATTACAACAGACACAACAAAACTGATTGCATACCTGACCTCAAAACATGATGACTTCAGCTTTAAATCAGTTAAAAAAGAAATACAGGCGATACATTCACA
>CAYPCH010000133.1:0-9892 GCA_964409165.1 uncultured Oscillospiraceae bacterium
ACTTGTGAGCAACCAGAGCCTCAAAATACTATAAGTGGGAAAGTTGAGTTAATAATCATAAGTCTGTAAACATAATATTGTAACAAAAGATTGAAACTATAATACTATATTATGGAACGCAAGAAAGCATTATTGGCAGAATTGTTGCAGAGCATGATTGGGGGATGGTCAATGAGTCATTTTAACATGTATAAGAATTACCCGAATTACAATTTTTTTAATAAAAAGATTACAGAAATGAAAACCAGCAGTTTTTACGAAAGAAGAAAAATGGGTACAGAAAATTCAAAAAACTGTATTGCAGTAAAAAGGGTAATTGACACCCTATCAGTGAGGCATTTGATTGAATTTGAACTGCCTTTTCCGGAGATGTATCCTGCTCTTGAAATAAGAAATAATATTTCACAGATAAGAAATATTCAATGTAATGTTTTAAAAAATGGTATACTGATAAATGCAGAACTTTTTAAGAGTATAAGCTACAGTACGTTTGAAGATAAATATACATATAATCATAAAGGCTTTGCTTCTGAGGCGAAATATGGGGATTTGAAGTTTGTTTCTGCAGTTATACCTTTTAGTTGTTATAGGCATCTAAAAGCATCAAGGTCAGGAGACGTTGCAGAGATTAAATTTGCTGGAACAGATGAAGCTTGTATTGTTGATACCCTAATAGAGCCTTGTGTTTTTTCAGGAGATAAGATGCAGTTATACAAAAGCTTTAGTGAAAAGGCAGTGGTTAAGATAGATTTGATTATATTGAGAGATATAGAGGTTTGCATATAAAAGGGGCTTTGCAAATCTCACAAGTTTTGTTTTTCGGTAAGGTACTTCCAGTATTTCACTGGCATATGTTGTTTCTGGAGCTTGGGTTTAATCCTTTCTTTTATACATATGCTATTAAAATACTCTTTCCATAGAATTTCATAAGAATCCTTGTCAGTTCTGTGAGTGTATTGAAATTCAGATGGCAAGTCAATAAAAAGGCATTTTTCACCGTCAAATACACCGGCAATGTTTCTATTTACATCATGTATTATCCAGTTTTGGTCAGATAATCTTTCTTTAAAATGCGGACAAACCAAAACTGTAATATTACAGCTGGGATTAAAGGGAGCGTAGTACAAATTATCATCAAGCTTTTTAAACCTTATAAGACCAAGCATTGCATGGCATTCTCCACGTACTCTTTTCGCAGCTTTCTGCACCTTAAGAACTCTGTCATCTGAAAGATAGAGATCTACTGAGGCTCCTTTTTTAAAACCAAGCTTGACATATTGGTATATAAAAGTATGAATTTTTTCGTGATCCGAGAGGTAAGCATGGTATATGTTGGTCAAAGCGTTATATGAAATTTTGCGGGATACGGCAGCATAAACTTTTGAAGCCTTGTCGGAATCTGTCTGTATATGTATATTGTTTTCCCAAAAAGCTTGCTGTATATATTCACACGGTAATATTGAATCCGGGGTTTCATGCCTGTAATAAGCTTCATAAATTGCTGTCAACAGCCCATCAAAGCTTCCGTCAAAAAAATAATTAATCATTATAGTTCACCTGTTATACTCATCATACTATCCTCAACTGTAGGTGTGCTGGATACAAGAGAAAAGATGGAAATCTGTTCCCATTCGGTAGATTGCGTATTTTTTTTGATACTATTTGTCAATGCATGCCTTATGAGTGTCTGATCCATACTTGCTTCGCTGTAATGCTTTCCTTTACATGTAATGAAGAATCTTGCACGTTTCAAGACTATGCCAAGCTTCTTCAAATCTTGATAGTCTAGAGACATAACTTTTCTTGCAGTAATAATTTTCTTAGCGGAACGTACACCTATACCAGGGACTCTAAGAAGAGTTTGATAATCGGCGCGGTTTATTTCAACGGGGAAATGTTCAAGGTTATAAAGTGCCCAGTTTGCTTTTGGATCCAATTGTATATCAAAATCAGGCTGTCTTTCATTCAAAAGCTCATCGGCACAGAATCCGTAATAACGCAGTAGCCAGTCTGCCTGGTATAATCTGTGTTCTCTTAAGAGAGGTGGTTTATTGAGTGCAGGTAACAAAGGATTTTCAGATACGGGTACGTATGCGGAATAGTAAACTCTTTTTAAATTGAAGTTCTTATAAAGTTTTTCAGAGAGCTTTAAGATACTTAAATCATGGTCGGCGGTAGCTCCGACTATAAGTTGTGTGCTTTGACCTCCAGGTACAAAAAGCGAAGCCTTTTTCAGCGTTTTTCTTTCATCTGATTTTTCTATTATTTTGTTGTTTATAAACCCCATAGGCTTAATTATGGCATCCCTTTCTTTCTGGGGGGCAAGCAACTTAAGACCTCTGCTTGAAGGCAATTCTATATTGACACTCATTCTGTCAACCAGTTTGCCGGTAGCTTCAACCAGGCTGAGGTCTGCTCCAGGTATCGCTTTAACATGAATATAGCCGTTAAACTTGTATTGGTCTCTCAAAAGTCTTACAGATTCACAAAGGAGTTCCATGGTATGGTTTGGATTTTTTATAATAGATGAACTTAAAAATAATCCTTCAATGTAGTTGCGCCTATAAAAGTTAATAGTCAGGGAGGCAACTTCCTGAGGAGTAAAAGAAGCTCTAGGTATATCGTTTGAACTTCTGTTTACACAATATGCGCAATCGTACACGCAGTAGTTTGTCATAAGTATTTTCAACAGGGAAATGCACCTTCCGTCTTCGGACCAACTGTGACAGATACCGCTGACTGCACTGTTGCCCAATCCGCCTTTTGAGTTTTTCCTTGAACTGCCGCTGGAAGAGCATGAGACGTCATATTTTGCTGCTGCAGATAGAATTTCAAGCTTTTTCTGAAGCTCCATGAAACACACCTCCGAAAATTTCACCTGCAAAAATTGTATCACAAGCACAATGAAAAATCAAACAAACGTTCGATGAATTGTGGCTATTGCAATAACGATTTTTGGTCTGTACAATTGATTGCGTAAAAATGGAAATATGTTTGATTTATATAGAATAAGATGTTTACGTATGCTATAATGAAAGTAATGTTGAAAAGTGTGTATTGTTTTGTATATAATATAAATATAGACAATGCAATCAACATTTTGCAATTAGTAATTTAAATTATTGTCTATATTGAATGCGATAAAGATTATACATCGCACTTCAATTTTCTTAATGCGACATCACGAAAATTAATTTTTTCAATGTAGAAACAAATATATATTGAATCTCAAATCCTACTATAATGATTCAGTTAACGAGATTATAATACATGTATTCATATATTTATTTACAATTTACTTATATTTCGTTTGATGTTAGTGTACTGATTCTTTTACTTGAGTTTTTTTCATGGGTTGTTTCACAGAATACTACAGATAAATTTATAATGGAAATGCTCGAAGAAGGTTAAATTTTTTTGGAGGATCTAGAATGAGTATCAAACGATATAACATGATTATGTTATTATTTTTACTGATAATCTTAGGTAGCAGTACATCATATGCTTTCCCTCAGACTATTATTTATGAAGGTGAAGTATATCCTCCGCTTAAGTATGAAACAGGTGGAGACCTTCATGGCTTTGAGATGGAACTGAACAATTATATCTTTAACGGAGAAGAATACATTTTAGAGTATTCCACGAATGACTGGGATAGCGTATACAGCAAGCTTAAAAACAATGAGATTGATACATGTGGAATGCTTGCAATATTGGATGAACGCAATGATGAAATTCTTTATTCGGATACGGTATTAAAGAGCTTTATTTCTATTTACTCAAAAAGAGGAGTATCTGATGTATCGTTGGCTAACTTGAGTAAATACCGTGTTGGTGTTGGACGATCACAGTATACAGAGGCGATTTTATTAAATGACGTCAGAGTTACTGATTATGTTGTTTATGATGATATAAGCAGTGCAGTTGATGCATTGAATGACGGGTCTATAGAAGTTCTTTTTGAGAATCAGGAAGTTGTCAAATATTATTTGGTTAATAAAGGTTTGCAGGGGGTAATAATTCCGCAACGAACCAACCTTTTTCCTGTTAAAGTAGCGTATGGTGTTAAAAAAAATAGACCTGAACTTGTAAAGTACATTAACAAAAAAATAAAACAGTTGAAGAAATCAGGCATTTATGAAGAGGTTTATAGAAAGCATTTTTATGAACCTTCGTATTATCATAAAGAGGTGCACGAAAAGAGATGTGCATTAATACTTTTTAGTGCTGTAATTATTTTTATTCTTTTACAGTTGTACGTAAGATACCTTAAAAAGAAGGTTTCAAAAACGTATGGAGAGTTGCGAAAGCAACATGAGTGGCTTAGCATAACGCTGGCAAACATAGGTGATGCAGTTATAACTACTGACGAAAAAGGTATAATCACACTTGCAAATCTCGAAGCAGAGAAGTTATTTGATATGTCAGCAAAAGAATTGTTGGAAAGACGGCTTGATGAACTGATGGCAAAGATTAGGGACACGAACGGCGAAGCAAATGAGATATTAATTGATGGAGTAATTAAGCGGGGGTTGATTATAAGCCTTGAGAATAATACGATTTTTAATGATGATAATGATCCAGAGCGTTTGATATCAGGTACAATTGCCCCAATAAGAAATGATTCCTTGCGAATTGTAGGATCTGTTACAGTACTAAAGGATATTACCGAGATAAAAAGAACAGAACAAATTATTCATAATATGGAGTATTATGACTCGTTAACAGGACTCCCGAACAGGACTCTGTTTACCGACCGATTAAATATGGCTTTGGCTCAGGCAAGACGCAATAAACAACAGAGTGCACTTATTATACTTGATCTTGATAACTTTAAAGCAATAAACGACACGCTGGGTCATTCTATTGGAGATCTATTGCTAAAACAGGTGGGCGAAACAATAAGTACCAGCCTTAGAGAAGTTGATACTGTAGCGCGTCTTGGAGGAGACGAGTTTATTATACTCCAGCCGCAGATTAATGATGTAGGTGATGCAACAAAGATTTCAGAGAGGATAATTGAAAAATTCCAGACTTCTTGGACTTTGGAAGACAAGGAGTACTATATTACTGCAAGCCTTGGAATAGCTATATTTCCAAATGATGGAGAGGACTCGCAGACTCTTTTTAAGAATGCTGATACAGCAATGTACAGAGCTAAAGAAGTGGGAAAAAATAATTTTCAGCTATTTACCGAATCATTAAATATAAAAGTCCAGCAAAAGCTCGAAATAGAAAATAGTTTAAGAAGGGCTATTGAGAGAGAAGAGTTTGTACTTTTCTACCAGCCTCAGGTTGATATAATAAGCGGAAAGGTAGTAGGGGTTGAAGCGTTACTCCGTTGGTACAGACCGGGATTTGGTCTTGTTCCTCCAATGGACTTTATTCCTTTGGCAGAGGAGACAGGTCTGATTATTCCGATAGGAGAGTGGGTACTCCGCAAAGCATGTAGGCAGAACAAAAAATGGATTGATGAGGGTATTGAACCGATTTTGATGGCTGTCAATCTATCTGCAAGGCAGTTCCAACAGCAGAATTTGTTCAGAATGATTGAGAGTGTGCTTGAAGAAACCGGACTGGATCCAAAACTTCTTGAACTTGAGATAACTGAAAGTACGGCAATGAAGAATTTGAATCTGACAATACAAATATTAACAAGACTAAGAGAGAAAGGCATTAGAATATCTCTGGATGATTTTGGGACAGGCTATTCATCTTTGAACTATTTAAAATGTCTGCCAATAGATACTTTAAAGATCGATAAAAGCTTTGTTCACGATATAACAGCCAATTCAAATGAAGAAGCTATTGCCAGATCGGTTATAGTTTTAGCACATAAAATGCTACTTACAGTAGTGGCTGAAGGTGTGGAAACTAATGAGCAACTTGAGTTTTTAAAAGAAGAGAAGTGTGACAAGTTTCAGGGCTATCTCTTTTGTAAGCCGTTGCCTACGGATGAAATTGAGGCGCTTTTAAAAAAAGAAACTTTCAGACGTAATTTATGAATACAGAAGCTTTTATAAAACGGATGCTACTAATTCACTGTAGTGTCCGTTTTTTAAATAGGCCTCTTGGAGTGAAATGAAAGAGGCAAAATTTTGTATCCTCGATGGGTACGAAATTTTGTTGGGCCTCTTGGAGTGAAATGAGAGAGGCAAAATTTTATTACCTGTTGATATTGTTAATTTACAGAGTTATAATACTTGATATATTATGACACAAAAAAATCCCGGGAGGAAAAGTATTTATGAGAGCAGTAGTAACTGTTATAGGCAAGGATAAAATCGGTATAATTGCAGGGATCAGCAATGTCCTTGCAGATTGCAGTGTAAATATTCTTGATATATCTCAGACAACTATGCAGGATGTGTTTACCATGATAATGCTTGTAGACATATCAGGTTTATCTATAGATTTTTCACAGCTATCCGAAAGGCTGGAGAAAAAAGGTGTTGATCTTGGTCTTTCCATAAAAATACAGCATGAAGATATATTTAATTCCATGCACCGCATATAGGAGGGGTTCAAGTGATAAAACCTTTTGAAATTATTGAAACAATAAAAATGATTCAGGAAGAAAATTTGGACATAAGGACTATAACAATGGGAATTTCCTTAAGGGATTGCAGTTGTTCTTCAGGTAGTGCATCAAGAGAGAGAATATATGACAAGATAACAAAAAATGCACAGAACCTTGTGAAGGTCGGAGAAGACATTGAAAAGGAATACGGTATACCCATAATAAATAAAAGAATATCGGTTACACCTATATCCCTTGTAGCTGAGAGCTCTGATGAGGATAATTATGTAAAGTTTGCGCAAACGCTTGATAAGGCAGCAGATACTGTAGGTGTTAACTTTATAGGCGGTTTTTCAGCATTGGTGCACAAAGGTTATACAACTGGCGACAGAAAACTTATATCATCAATACCCGAGGCACTTAGCACTACAAAAAAGGTGTGCTCATCTGTTAATTTAGCAAGTACCAAGGCAGGAATAAATATGGATGCAGTAAGGGAGATGGGGCAGGTTATAAAAAAAGCTGCAAAACTCACATCAGACAGCGGAGGGCTTGCCTGTGCAAAATTGGTTGTGTTTGCAAATGTGCCTGAGGATAACCCCTTTATGGCAGGAGCATTTCATGGAATCGGCGAACCTGAGTGTGTGATAAATGTGGGTGTAAGCGGACCCGGAACGGTGAAAAGCGCCCTCGAAAAGGTTAAGGGAGCTGACTTCGAGACGGTATCGGAAACTATAAAAAAGACTGCGTTTAAAATTACGAGAATTGGACAATTGGTTGCGCAAGAGGCTTCTAAGAGGCTCGGAGTGTCCTTTGGTATAGTTGACCTGTCGCTGGCACCTACTCCTGCAATGGGGGACAGTGTGGCTCATATACTTGAGGAAATGGGGCTTGAAAGATGTGGAACACATGGTACGACAGCAGCCCTCGCGCTTTTGAATGACGCAGTTAAAAAAGGGGGAATTATGGCTTCCTCTTTTGTAGGTGGGTTAAGCGGTGCTTTTATACCTGTCAGCGAAGATGCGGGAATGATTGAAGCTGTGCAGAAGGGTTCCCTGTCGCTTGAAAAGCTTGAGGCAATGACATGTGTATGTTCTGTAGGTCTTGATATGATAGTTGTTCCTGGCAGGACAAGCGCGGAAACAATATCGGCAATTATTGCAGATGAAGCTGCAATTGGTGTTATAAACAATAAAACCACAGCAGTCAGAATAATTCCTGCTCCCGGAAGGAAGTTGGGGGATATTGTCGAATTTGGAGGGCTTTTAGGATCAGGTCCGGTAATGAAAGTAAGCAACTTTAGCAGCAAGGAATTTATAGCAAGGGGTGGAAGAATACCAGCCCCAATGAGTAGCCTCAGAAACTAGGAAGCACGGGGACGGTTCTTTAAAGGGTCAATCGGAAGTTTTGCGCGAAAAAAAGACTCAACCAGTGGATAAACACTGAATTTTGAGTCTTTTCGCAACACGCGCAAAATTTTTGATTGCCCAGAAGAAGGAAATTGCGGAAGACAAAGCTTAGTTGTAATAATGGGCATTCAATCTTTGTTATCTGCACTTTTTTATCAAATAGCAAGGAGTTAAAAACACAGAAATACTATAGTCCTCCATATATAGAATAATATTGATGTTTTATAGGTATAACCTCCCCCTCCCCAATAAAGCGGCATTTTGAAATAATGTATAATATTAGCCATATCTTCACGGAGAAGTACCTTTTGGAAATGCAGATTTTATAGTCAAAAAGATGTTCATGCTTCAGCTATGTTATTTGCAAAACGCAATAGACACTCAAACCTCTCTTGTGATAGAATATTTGTTACTGGGGAGGAGGTCGGGTATGTACAAAGTTACGATTTCGGATGGTACAGTCTTAAGCGAATGCATAGAAAACGTGATATTTGATGTTGTTACTCCAGATGAGTATGGCATGCGTAACACAATAAGGAACTCAATCACAATCACAGGCAAGATTGATATTGACGAAAAAACAGTGTCACTTTACCAGTGGGCTTTATTACCTGCAACTAATTCCGATTGCTATAAGAAGATTACAGTCGAGTATTATCAGAAAAATGTGCTGGTGCGTGAGGTTCAATTTTCAAAGGCTTTTGTTGTGGATTATACAGAACAGTATTCAAATCATACAGGTGTTGGAACCTTTTCAATTTATTTAAGACAGTTTTACAAACAAGATATTGATGTAACAACTGAGGAAACAAAAACTGTAAACAGCGAAGCAATGGTTGCTGATGAAAGTGAGAAAATTGAAGCAGTTCAACAAGCTGAGAATTCCCCGGTTGAAAGAGTCGTTGAAAGTACAAATAAAGCTTCAATGAGTTTCACTGATAGGGTTGAAAAGCAAAAGGAAATGGGCGATAATAGTAATGAGGGAACGAGTAAGACTTGGTTCCAAAAAGCAACAAAGCCTAACGATTATTTAAATGAAGCACTAAATAGGCAGGGACTAAAGAATGCTCCAAATAGTCTAAAAGAAAAGTGGTCGGAATTTGGTTATGATTTTGAAGTAAGAGCACATCCAGCAGATCCAAAGTATGGTAAGACGGGCAGTATCTATAGGGTAGCGAGAAGACAACAAGGTGTTGATGCAAATGGACAAGGCTACGGTTGGCAATACATGGATGAGGCAGGTAATTGGTATCACACAAGTGTTCTTAAAACTAATAATGCGGCTGCAGAAGCTACACATATTCAGCTACCCTAGAATAGAAAAGGCGTTAATGATTGTAGTTAAGGTGACTACTGCAAAAGGAGGATATCTAGATGTATGATTACATTTGTCTTTATTCAGATGACAATTATTCTGGAAGGATTAAAACAGAGGTACTAGAGAAATATTTGCTAACAACTTTAAATTTATGTAAGGAAAGTAGTTTGAAGTTTTCCAAGGAATTTAATGGTGTGAGAATCGTAATAACAGGCATTTCGGCAGATGCAAATGGAAACTATGCATTTGATACTCTTGATGGGGTTGAAGAAATAAACTTAATTGAGATTGAGATTCCTGATAGCCTAGATGAAAAAATAGAAGAAGAAATAACAAGAATTGCAATTGCAATAGCATCAGAGTATTCATGGTGTGTTTTTGACCATGAAACTTCATCAAAGATTTACCCATAAGTAGATAATGCAGATAATGCATGTAAATGTAAAAAAAGGAATGGTCACACAGTTTCGGCTGATGTGGTCTTTCTTTTTGCACAAAAACAATAAAGTAAATACAAAAATAAGTATAAAGTATTTACATTATTTAAGTGATATGATATACTAAATCAATCAAATCATAAAAAGGAGGCGTTATAAATGCCAGATTTAATCAACATCAGACTCACAAAGGACAGCCCGGCAGTTG
>CAYPCH010000134.1:0-5060 GCA_964409165.1 uncultured Oscillospiraceae bacterium
ATTGTTTTCCATGTGTTTGTTTCTGTATCAAAATATTCACACTGGTCTGTGGACATACTATAGACCAGCATGGCATTAGTAATTTCAATAACTCCGCCAAAAAAGTACATCCTGTCGTTGTATACAACTTCAGCCATGCCTGTTTTTGCATGTCCCTTTTTCTCAAAACTGCTAAAATCCATTTTCCCTTCATAGGTGTAATACTCAGCGATTGTCTCTTTTCCCTCAGGGTCTTTTGATTTGATTGTAAACAGACTTCTGTCAAACCATTTTGTCACAGTCCTTCCACTCGAATCTGTTATCGCGGTAATCCTGTTTATGGGGTCATAGTCATATCTGTAGGTGTTGTATACGGTATCGGTTGAATATACCTTGTGGGTCTCAACTTTGTAGGTGCTATTTTCTTTACAGTGCGTATACACAACTTCTTCCAACGTCTTCAAATATGCGTCTTTTACCGACGATATCAAATTGCCCGTATACTCGTAGGTATAAAGCGTATTGTTCATTGAGTCGGTAACAGTTGTCAATTTTTTATAGTTGTCATAACCGTACCTGACCAAAACCCTTTTGTTATTTGCGTCGGTAGTCTCGGTTACACTTTCGATAAGTTCATTGGTTCCGTAAGCTACCTCAAAAGTCCTTATTGCCTGCCCTTTTGTGTTTTGTATTGTTATATTCTGAACTTTCTCTTTTTTGTTTACATTGATTGCAATTCTATTGCCGTATCTGTCGGTAATTGAGCTAAGCCGATTGTTGCTATTTCCGAATTCATACACCGTCTGGTCTTTTGTCGTTAATTTGTATGCGCCGTCATAAACCAAGCGGCTTCTTGTTCCTCCTGCAAGGTCGGATATATATGTATTGCTGTTGTACCTTATAAATGTGTGTCTGCTTCCATCGGGCAATACAACAGTAGTTCTGTTGCCTCCTGTTTTAACAAATCCTTCATATCCAAACCTCCACCCTTTTCCAAGATGTAGACAATCCTTTTGATCCCTTGAGTTATATGTTCTTGATATGACAAAATCCAATCCGGGAACGCTTACTTTTGCATCGGTATATGATCTTGAGAAATTACCGCTTGCAGGGCTTACTCCATTCTGCCCGTAGTGTATCTGTTCCACCAAAAAGTCCTCAAGCCCCGGAAGATTGGGAAGGCTTAAAGTTCCAAACATTCCGTATACATCTTCAGAGACGCTGAGCATTCCATATACATCTTCAGAAACTGTCGGAGAGTCACCATCCTCTTCCTCATATTCTGACTCTGTTGAAAAATCATTATCCTGCTCCTCATACTCCGAATCTGTCGGAAAGTCATTATCCTCTTCCTGATACTTTTTTATATTGGCAAGGGTAGCTGCCGCGTCAACCAATCCGCCTGCGTTTGACTTTATTGTACATGCAATATCTTTGCCTGTCAGCTCTTCCCGACTGCTCTTCAAGAGAGCTGCAATTCCTGTTACGAATGCAGCAGAATACGAGGTTCCATTTCCATAACCATAACTGTTTCCCGGCTTCGTTGAAAAAATATCAACTCCCGGGGCTGCTACATCAACAGAATCACCGTAATTTGAAAAGGGTGCAAGTTCGCCGTTTTTACCTGCGGCGGCAACAGAAATTACATTAGGCAGGGCAAATCCTGCAGGATATACCGGCTCTTCAAGCCCGTCATTTCCTGCAGCACAGATAAAAATCATGCCCGATTCTTCCATGGCATCTCTTAACGCCTGATTATATATGCTGCTCCCCCATGAACAATTAAGAATATCAACATTCATATTTTCCGCATACTCCAGCGAATCCAATATATCCGATGTGTAAGCAGAATTTCCTTCGAAGGCTTTAAGGGGTAAAAGCTTGATTCCCGGTGCTATTCCTGCTATTCCTTCTTTATCCTTCTTTGCTGCAATTATTCCCGCTATCATTGTTGCATGGTCACTATCAACACCATTTACAGTGTTATCATCTTCAATAAAATCCCATCCAAAAACGTCATCTATATATCCATTGCCGTCATCATCTATTCCGTTTCCTGGTATTTCATTGGCATTTTTATAGATACTGTGCTCTATCTCTGTATGATTGATATCAAGGGCTGTATCAATTATACCGACAACCACAGAATCTGAACCTTCTGTTATGCTCCAAGCATCTGTTATGTTTATGTCGGCACCAATCTTTTCAGTCTTTCCAGCATTTTTAGCCTTTCTTGATTCATCTGCCTTTCCTGGTTTATCTGACTTTCCTGATTTATTAGCTTTTCCTGCTTCTTCTGCCTTTCCGGTCTCTCCTACTTCCTGAACTTCATTTAAAAGCCCCCACTGCCTTTCAAAATACTCATCGTCAACAGATAGTAGCTCAACCTTATAATTGGGCTGTGCATGCAATACTCCCGAGGTATTCCTTATTTCGTCGAGTGCTTCTTCAATATTGTCTGTTTCATCAATTTCAACAATGTCAAACCCTTTTTTATAGCTTTTTTTCTTTTGCAACTTCTTCATTTTCAATTTGCTTTTGACATTATTGAGCTTGAAACTCTTTTCATTCTCTTTTACCTTGCCGTATTTTATAATTATCTCTTTTTCAGTTTTAGTTTTTGGCCAATTTGTTTTAGACCAGTCTATTGTTTTTTTACTGCTAAAGCTATTTTCCGTGTAAGAATTACCCTTTACATGCGTTTCCTTTTTTACTTCAACAACCTTGACCGGCTGATTTTTCCCTTTGTATGGTTCATAGCTTCTGGCAAAGACTTCAAATCCCTGCTGCAAAAATACATTTAGCAATACAAATACCGTTAGTACTATCCTTGCAATATGTTTCCTTTTGTTATACATCTTTATAGTCCCTCCCCTGTTATTTTAATGTCGTTACGCTTGTCGGATTGCAAAAAGGCGTTTCAACGTTCTCTTCACTGCGGGCTTTTGCCCTTATACTGTAGAGCGTGTCAGTGCTTAAGCCCTTGACTGTTATCTTTTTGCCTGAGAGTACAATCCAGTTTGCTGTTGTCGTAAATGTGCCTGTGTTAGTAAGATATTTGCCGTTTATCATTATCTGATACTGGGTTGTTGCAGGGTTGCCGTCCTCAACATAAAGGTCAAAGGAGTCCCTTGTCAGCTTGCTTACCCCCGCTTCAGGCATTTGGGCTTTCGTATAAACATTTTGTACAAATGCTGTTTTTTGTCCGCCGGCATTTTGAATTTCAAGCTTTGCTGTGTATTTTGTGTTCGGCTTGAGGTTGTACATTATGTACTCATAATCATTAACCCAGCCAGTACTGATTGTATCTATCGTATAATTATATTTAAACATTTCCAGCGAATCATAGCTTGTCCTGTCAAAGGGCATAAGTTTGATGCTTGAAATTGAAGATTCATACTTGATACCGGCTTTGTAAAAAGCTTCAGTTATAACAACCGGACTGCTTTTACCGTCGGATACCTCAAACCTTATGGTGTGTGAGCCTATATCCAGAGAAGATATGTTTATCGGGTCAAACAAAACATCTGTATAGCCGGCTGAACCTGTGACGGTTTTTGTACTTCTTGCCGTCATTTCCTTATCTACAAAGCATCTTAATGTCAATGTATCATTATTTGCATCACTGACAGATATTTTAGGCGCAAGTGAAGCTGTACCGTTCTGTAAAATCTGACCGCCAGAGGGCATTAAAACCTTCACCTTCGGGTTACCGTCAGGCACAGGCTCTGAATAATTAATTTCAATATATGCTCCAATACCTTTTGAAAATGAGCAATGAGTATTGTAATCATCATTAGAGGGAATAAACAAAACCCCAAAAGACGGATTTGCCTTGCTTACCCATGATTGTACGGCTTTTGTCATGTCTATCAAATTATATGCTCCTACAGTAAAATCATAATAACTGTTTTTGTATTTTGCCGCTTCTCCTACTTTAGGTACTGCAGAGTTTTTATTCCAATCTTCTTCTATCATAAAAATATCAAAGGCACTGTGCTCCTTTTCCTTAGAATCAAAAGCATTGGACTTTTTCTCCACATACATCTTCATCACTGCTGAATTTACTGTTACATTGCTGGCAAGATTAAATTTGAACTTTACCGCACAATACCAGTAGCCATCCCTTGTTGCATTATATCCCACCTTCAGATAACTTTTTTCCGGTCTTTCCATTTCCCTGCCAAAAGACCAAGTCTTTGAATCAGTATTGCCAAAGGTTCCGGTCGGGTCAATAATTATGGGGAACTTTGCATTTTTTATGAATTCCTCATCCTCCAGAATAAGAGTTATTCCTGTGTATTCTTTTCCGTTGTATTCCGCTGCTCCAATTTCATATCTTGCACCTTGTGTAAACAGTTTTTCTTTTGAGCTGTCAAAAGCATAGGGACTTTCAATTTTCCATAATATCTCATGTGTATCCGCATCCAAAAAACTTATATCACCGTCTTCCAGCTCTTCAAGATAAACATTCTCGTCAATATCAAGAAGGAAATTGAAAACATAGTCCTTTAAGGGCTTATTTACTATTACATTTTCCTTGAGCTTTTCACTTGAAACAATGTACTCAAGGTCAATGTCCGGGAACACATCATGGTATACAAACTTCTCGCCTTTGACACTGTGCCCCTTAGGAGTTGCACCAACAAGCTTGTATTTCATGCTCCTTTGTATTCCTTGGCTGTTCATAACATCAAACCCAGCCATATTGAAGTCTTCCACACTGTCATGTGTGTTAAAATATGATCTGAATGTGTTTTTGGCAGCTTGATACTCAAAATCCCCATTCTTTTCTTTTATAATGGATAAATCTATATCCCCATAACTCCCGTCCTCATTTTTATAATGAACCGGTGTCATTGAAATTTTGGCGGTTATTGATCCATCATCATTTCGATAACATTTTGTATAGGGATCACGTTGCTCAACTATCTCATCAGCCAGAACATTATACGGCTTGATAAATCCGATAAACCCCAGCTCGGCAAATAGATTCACAGCCATTGCAATTGCTGAAATTATGGCTGCACTCACAATAAGTTTACGTTTTGTTTTCATTTTGTAACTCCCCTCTAATGTTT
>CAYPCH010000134.1:5160-9877 GCA_964409165.1 uncultured Oscillospiraceae bacterium
CTGACACATTGTTCAAGTTCTTCGTGTGTAGGCTTATATTTAAACTGAATAGGCTCTAAAACGACCTTTAGCCCGGCTTTTCCAAGTCTTTCAGTCATATTCTTTGCAGCTTCCCCACTCCAACCATAACTTCCAAATCCGGCTACAGGCTTGTTTTTGATCTTAAGCCCGTGAATTTCCTCAAGAATCATTGAGATGGAAGATAACGGACCATTATTGACTGTACAGCTTCCGACTATTATTCCCTTTGCTTTAAACAATTCTGTAAACAAATCACTCTTGTCGGTAACTGAAGAATTAAACAACTTGCATTTGACTCCACTATTGCCAAGACCGGTCTCAATTGCTTGCGCCATGTCCTTTGTAGCATTATACATTGTATCGTATACAATCACCACATTGTCTTCACTGTAATCGCTCTCGGACCATTCATAATACTTGTCAATAATCTGGACAGGATTCTTTCTCCATATCACACCATGGCTTGGAGCTATAACATCTATATCAAGATTCATTGCCCGTATCTCTTCAATTTTCTTTTTTATAAGAGGTTTAAATGGTGTAAGTATGTTGGCATAATATTTTATTGCTTCCTGATACAGTTCACATTCATCTGTTTCGTCGTTAAAAAGTGATGCCGGTGAATAATGCTGACCAAAAGCATCATTTGAGAGGACTGTATTGGCTCCTTTTACATATACAAGCATACTATCGGGCCAATGTATCATCTTCATTTCAACAAAAACAAGCTCTTTTTCTCCAATTTTTAATGTATCTCCTGTTTTTACCGTATTAATTTTATAATTGGAATGGAAATGCTTTTCAATGCTTACTTTTCCCTGTTCCGAGCAGTATATCGGCGTTTCAGGTATTTTCTCCATAAGATATCCGAGACTTCCTGAATGGTCAGGCTCGCAGTGATTGATTACAATATAATCAATGTTCTTTAGCCCTACTTCCCTTTCCAGATTTTCAACAAACTCTTCTTTATACGGACCCCAGACAGTATCAACAAGAACGGTTTTTTCATCTTTTATGATATAGGAATTATAAGTTGAACCTCTGTGGGTTGAAAGTTCATGACCATGAAACCTCCTTAATTCCCAATCCTTTATACCAACCCAGTAAATATCTTTTTTAACCTCTATCATATTGCTTCTCCTTTCAGTATTGAAATTTTGAAGACTTTACACCCTGCATAAATGTAAAATCAATTTCGTTTTTTATTATAAATTGTAGAATTATATATTACTTTCCCTTGCATTTAAAGTATAAACCTGTTTTTATCCATTGTCAGTGAAAAAACGTGTGAAATATCCTACTCAAATATACATAGTATTACTTTCTATACGCCTGCGATTTTTCTTATCTTGTCCGTAAACGCATTCATTTCATCATCCGTTCCAATGCTGACCCTTAAATAATTGTCTATTCGCGGCTTATTAAAGTACCGCACCAGAATACCCTCTTTTCTTAGCTCTTCATATAAAGTTTTCGCTGGAACGACAGGGTGCGAAACAAACACAAAATTCGACTTTGAAGGCAGAACTTTAAATCCCATACCCGCAAGCTCTTCTGTAATTCTTTGCCTTGTATCCATTATTTTATTTCTCATTTTTTCAAAATACTCATTATCCTTTATTGCTTCAGCAGCACCTATAAGTGCGAGTCTGTCGAGAGTATAGGAGTTAATAGAATCTTTTACAACCGTAAGAGCCTCAATCAGCCCTTCATTACCGGCTGCAAATCCTACGCGAAGGCCTGCAAGCGAGCGTGACTTTGAAAAGGTCTGCACTACCAAAAGATTAGGATATTTTTTTATCAAATCAATTGATGATTCTCCGCCAAAATCAATGTACGCTTCGTCAAGTATCACAACCGAATTCTTATTTCTCTCCAAATACTCCCTGATTCTGTCTTTATCGGTGTACAATGCTGTGGGCGCATTCGGATTGGCAATAACAACACCACCGTTGTCTAAGGGGAATTTCCCGAGAGGAATTGAAAAATCCTCTTCCAAATTAATTCTCAAGTAGTTAATATTCAGAAACTCACAATAAACCTCATAAAAGCTGTAGGTTATGTCGGGAAAAATAACAGGCTTGCTCCTGGCATTAAAAAATGCCATAAAAGCAAATGCCAGAACCTCGTCACTTCCATTACCCACAAAAACCTGTGACTTATCTATTTTGCAGTACTGTGCAATAACACTTCTGAGGCTTTCCGCTGTCGGGTCGGGATACAGCTTGAGCTCTTCAATAGAACAGCTCCTTAGTGCTTCTAAAACCTTTTGAGAAGGTGGATAAGGGTTTTCGTTTGTATTGAGTTTTATATACTTTCTATCCTTAGGTTGCTCTCCCGGCACATAAGGCTCAATATTCCTTATTCTTTCACTCCAATATATACGTTTTGAATTACTTACCGATTCCATACTCATTTCCTTTCAACACAATGTATTTCTTCATATTATATTTCCCCACATTATTTTTAAACACATTGTATTTGTATTTCTACTCTTAATATTACCGTTACTTACTTTATCAATTTTTTTGCGTTTAGTAAATACTGTCCATATTTTGATGAAGCAAAGACCTCTATTACAGGTTTTATCCCATAAAAAAACTGCAATACAAGCAATGCCTGCAAGCAGTCTATTTACAAAAAAAATAGCATTTCCCTTTATCATAAAATAACCTACAATGATTATTATCAATACATAATTGTGTTAATAAACAGCAAACTAGTTGAACATCCTATAGATACACTATGGGTTATCTTATGAAACCAGACTTTAAGCAGAGCATTCCTGATATAAGTTTTTGTGATCTTTGCATGTGAATAGTCATCTGCATAGTCTTCATAAGAACCCCTCTAAAAATTTTATAATATTAAATATTACATGAAAAGGATACAATAAATATCCTGACATTTCAACTTCAAAAACAATTATGTATCATTCTTGAACGCTCAGATTAAGATCTTTTCCTTCCTAGTATCCTCAATATATACAGGAACAGGTTGATAAAATCAAGGTACAGCGTAAGTGCTCCGATTATTGCTACATTTCTTTCCTTTTCAGTCCCTGAATAATGCTGATGTATATATTTAATCTTTTGACTGTCATAAGCTGTAAGCCCAAGAAAAATAACAACACCTGCAAAAGACACTACCCATTCAAACACACCGCTTCGAAGGAATATGTTTACTATTGAAACCAAAATAAGTCCTATCAAGCCCATCAGCATTATTTTGCCAAACGAGGTCAGATCTGCTTTTGTTAATAGTCCGTAACCACTCATAAATCCGAAAAAGCCTGCGGTAAAGAAAAAAGCGGTTGCAATGGAAGAACCTGAAAAAGCAACAAATATTATGGACATCGTAATTCCGTTAAGGGTTGCATAGAACAAAAACGCTGTTGCTGCCATAGTATAATCCATTTTCATTGCCCTGCTTGATAAAAACCATACAAAAGCGACCTCAGCAATCATCAAGCCATAAAAAGCAAAGTTATTGGTAAATATTGATTCTGCCAATGACGGAGTAGAGGCCACACCCAAGGCAGACAAAGCTGTAACCAGAAGCCCTATAAACATCCAGCCGTAGACTCTAACCATTTGTGCAGCAAAGCTGCTCCTCTCTGTTAATACATTATCGTAATTATTACCGTTCATTTGCATCCATCCTCCTATACTTTATTAACTATATGGTTTATGTTTCAAAAAAGCTAACATTTTAAACTGAAATGCCTTTATTCTTCATAAAATATTCGAATCTTTAATATCCAGCATAAACCAAAATTTTATAATGCTTACTGTTTCAAGTATAACATATTTTATGAAATAATTATACATTTGAGTTTCCCCATTTTTTAATATAGTGCTAAATAGTCTGGCTTGGCTGTGGACATGAAATTTATTGTGACATTCAGGATGTATTATTGATTTGTTAGTTATTAGTTGATTCTTCTGTATGCATTCGCCATCCTGTTTCTTTGGTTATATCTTTACTACAAACAGTACATTTTCCTTTTTGTTTGTTCCACATTTTTATTAACTTCTTTCGGCCACCCATGCTCTCAAACAACCTATATCCTTCTCGCTCCTCAAAGTAGGCTAGGTTACTGTTAACGGAATAACAGGTTTATTAGTTAAACATTTATCTGCACGACTTCGTGTCGTACGAGAATCACTCCATGCTCTTGCTCTCGTAGCCTTCGCTGAGATGCATTGTTAGCTGGAGTCGGACGCCCCTCAAATCCCATGTTTATCAATGTCACCAAACAAAACTCTAATATAGTCTCTTGAACCGTATAAAATCCGATATATATATACATGCTTTTCATCAGCTTTATAAAAGATAATATACTTTTCACAAGCTAAAAAACGAAAATCTGTGCTTATACCTATTTTTACGCTTAATCCATTCCCTATAAAGGGATATTCAACTAACGATTCGTATTTACTTATTATCCTATCAATTATTCTATTTGCAGCTTTAGGGTTATCAAGTTTGGTTGCAATATATTCTTTAATGTCCTTCAAATCTTGTAACGCTATAGGATTTATTCTTAATGTATGCAAAGATTATTCCCCCAAGCTTTTCCTAACATCATCAGCACTAAGCCAGTCGTTATCACTTTTTACTGCTTTTTCAGCATCTGAAAGTTGAGATAACAGTTTTATAGTCGCTTTAATCTTTTCGTACTCAGCCATATCAA
>CAYPCH010000135.1:0-9787 GCA_964409165.1 uncultured Oscillospiraceae bacterium
GTCATTGGATATGTATGGGATCAAGATAATCCGCGTATTCAGTTGGAACCTGTCGGCACACGTGGATACATTGAGCTTCTTGCAATGAAGCCTGTGTAAATGTAGTATCCTTACACATAAATTCAAGCAGCAAAATTGTTGATGTCTACCGAGTGGAACGTGAATCTTTAAAGCAAGGATATGAGATTGTTGTATGCCATATGAGAATATTCTTATATGGCATACAGGCGTTGAACTAAAATAATATTTCGGTCAAAGAGAATAAATAAATTTTTGGATCCACAGAATTTACAGCCTTGTATTATACAGGTTTGACAAATGCTTCATGCTATTTAAACTTACAATTTATAGCTGTTTTTAGGGAATAAAAATTACTGTTGACACAAGCTTGTTCTAATGCTACAATAAAAACTTTTGACATTAAAAATTCTTTGTAGTATACTAAAAATATAAAGATAAATTGCTTATAATTGGTTTTTCGTGTTCATACTAAATTCAGTTTATGTAAAGAAACTCTTAGTAGTATTGGAAGATAGGATAATTATTGCTTCGATTTATTTGATTTGCAATATTTTAGACTATTTATTGTTTTGTTTCTGTGGAGGAGTGTATATGTATAATATAGGTGATAAAATTGTTTATCCCATGCATGGTGCTGGGGTTATTGAGTCTATTGAAGAAAAGGAAATATTGGGCAGTAAGCAAAGTTATTATGTTGTAAAAATTCCCGTTGGTGATATGAAAGTATTGATTCCGACCAAAAACGTGGACAATATAGGGATAAGGGAAGTAATAAGCGAGAAGGACGCCGATAAGGTTTTTTCGATTTTGTGTTCAAAAAGCGTTGATTTAAATAGCAACTGGAATAAACGTTACAGGGAGAATATGGTTAAGATAAAAAGCGGAAATATTTATGAGGTAGCTGATGTGGTAGGATCCCTGATGGTTCGCGACAAGGAAAAGGGTTTGTCCACCGGTGAAAGAAAAATGCTGAACAGTGCCAAGCAGATCCTTATAAGCGAACTGGTGCTGGCAAAGAATATGAATGCTCTTGAAATTGAAAAGATTATTAACAAGTATTTACTATCTTGAATATATAAATTATAATACCAATATAAACATATAAAAAAGCTGCATTAAAGTGCAGCTTTTTTATATGGAGCCAGGAGTTGTTTTATTTGAAAAAGGGTAATAGTATCTATGTAAGTGCAATAATTGTTGCAGCGGGAAAAGGGACACGTATGAATATGGACGTAAACAAACAATATATTGATGTTTGCGGCAAACCATTGCTGACTAGAACTTTACAGATATTTCAGGACTGTAGTTTTGTAGATGAAATCATTGTTGTTGTAAACAGTAAGGACATATTTTACTGCAAAAAGGATATTATTGAGGAGTATGGTATGGACAAGGTTAAATATCTTGTCGCAGGAGGTACTGAAAGGCAGAATTCCGTATATAACGGTCTCATGCAGGTAGATAGGAAAACCGACATTGTTCTGATACATGATGGAGCCAGACCATTTGTCGCAGAAGATACAATAATTGATTGCATAGAGTCAGCAATTGAATGCGGAGTATCTACAGTAGGTGTACCAGTAAAGGATACAATAAAAGTATCCGATGGCGGGGGATATGTTGAAAAGACCTTGAACAGGAGTAAGTTGTGGTCAATACAGACACCGCAGGCGTTTAAATATGATTTAATTGTAAAGGCTCATGAAAAGGCACTGAAGGAAGGGTATACCGGAACTGACGATACTGTTCTTTCGGAGGAAATGCTGGGGGTTAGGACCAGACTTGTAATGGGAAGCTATGAAAATATAAAAATAACTACACAGGAAGATTTAATATTTGCAGAGGCTATAATAAGAAACAATGAAGGGTAGGGGATAAGATCCGATGATAAAACTTGTAAATCTTTCAAAACGTTTTAAAGAAGTAACTGCTGTTGACAGTGTTAGTTTTGAAGTTGAAAAAGGTGAGATTTTTGGTTTGCTTGGAGAAAACGGTGCAGGCAAAACTACAACCCTGCGAATGCTCGCTACTATGCTCAAGCCAACAGTCGGTAAAGCATCTATGGCAGGTTTTGATATTGAGAAGGAGCCTGAGAAGGTACGTTCTGGTATAGGGATTCTTTTTGGCGGCGAAAGCGGCCTTTATGATAGATTGACATGTGAGGAAAACATAGCATACTTTGGAGAGCTAAATGATATGAATAAAAGCAGGATAAAAGAACGAATGGGAATTCTTGCGAAGGCTTTTGGGATGGAAGAATACTTAAACAGAAGGGCAGGCAAGCTTTCAAAAGGGATGAAGCAGAAGGTTGCTTTTGCAAGGTCTATTATACATGACCCTGGCATCATGCTTTTTGACGAGCCAACGTCCGGGCTTGATGTAAGTTCAATCAGGGATGTTCACGCTTTTATAAAAAGATGTAAGGATGAGGGAAAGACCATAATATTATCAAGCCACAGCATGAGCGAAGTGGAGAAGCTATGTGATCGCATAGGTATTATTCATAAGGGCAGGCTTGTCGGTTCAGGCACTATTAATGAATTTAAAACAAAACATAATAATCAAAGCCTTGAAGATATTTTTATTAGACTGGTAGGTGACAGCAATGAAATTTAAACATGTATGGATTGTTTTCAGAAAAGAAGTAAAGGATATTATACGTGACAGAAAAACAGTAATTACCAGTTTGCTGGTTCCAATGATCCTTATACCTCTTCTAAATATACTTGTAGGTGGAAGCGTAGAGAAGCTTCAGAAGGATATTAATGAAAATGTTACCATTGCGCTTTCTCAAAATTCCAATACCGCTGAAGTCAGGGATATTGTAGAAAACAGGATAATAAAAGACTATCCCCATATAAGGCTTATTGATGCTTCAGACCCCATAGAAGCAATAAACAATTCGGAAGTAAGGGTAGTATTGGATTTTGAAAAGGATTATGCAGAAAAGATGAAGAAAGGCACGACCTTTACAATTGAGCTGTTTTATGACAAGTCCCAGACAAAATCAGAGGGGAGCTTGTGGATAATTACCGATGCAATACAGAACTTCAACAGAAAAATTGTTGAGGAGAGGCTGGCATCCATAGGTATTAGCTCAGAAATATTAGAACCTGCAATAGTAAAAGAAAATAGCATTGCAAGTGAGGAAAGAACCAGCGGAAGTATGCTTTCAATGTTTCTTCCGCTACTGATAGTGATATTGATGTCATCAGGGGGAATAGCACCAGCTACCGATCTTGTTGCAGGTGAGAAGGAGAGGAATACCTTTGAACCTCTGCTGACCACAAAACCGGGAAGGTCTTCTCTGCTCTTTGGGAAATATCTTGCAGTAACTTTGTTTTCCTTTATAACTGTCATTGCCACTATGTTTGGTGTATTTATAGGCTACTTTATAAATCCAAGCTCTATGACAATGGGTACCGGGGAGCCGATTTCAGCATTTAGCATTCCACCTGTTGCGCTGTTGCTTGTTATAGTTACATCCATAACATTAGGAATGACTTTTTCAGGTATACAGATTGCCCTGAGCACTTATGCAAAGTCGTTCAAGGAGGCGCAGACATATTTGTCGTTTTTAATGATAGCGGTAATGATACCGGGATATGCTACCATGTTCATGCAGTCCAATGAAATAAGCCCTTATATGTTTCTGGTGCCGGTATTGAATACGATATCTGCATTCAAAATCGTGCTGGGTTTTAACATCAATTACACTTATTTGTTAATGGCGCTGGGGTCATCACTTATATATGTTGTAATAGCTCTGAGCATAGCAGCAACTCTATTTAAAAAGGAAAAGATGCTGTTCAGGACATGACGCTATTCTGAGGTAACGCAGCTGAAAACCTGAATGCCTTTGCCTTGTCCGAATCCAGTCAGACCTTCTCCTGTTGTTGCTGTTATTCCTACACAATCCTCCGGTATGTCGAGGAGTTTTGCTATACTGCTTCTCAAAAGGGGGATTTTTGGAGTTATCTTAGGTATAAGGCACTCTATGGATATGGAAACGTGCAATATTTTTTTATTTCCAAGGTATTTGAGTGCTTCCTTAAGGTAAACCCTGCTGTCCTTAATGCCTTTTTCGAGGCATAGCTCATCACTTATTTTGCCGAGTATGTTTACACATGTGACCCCGGATATTGCATTGGTAATTGAGTGGAGCACAACATCGGCATCGCTGTTTCCGTCAAGAGGGGGTGCATCTTCAAATACAACACCTCCGAGAATCAGTTTTTTGTTATTATCTTCAAAATCAAACCTGTGGCTGTCTTGGCCTATACCAACTTTCAATCCGATCATTCCTTTCATTAATGCTTTATTAAGGTATGAGTAAAATATCACTTCCAATTTTTTTGTCGCTATTTGGATTCAAATAAGCGTTAAATAAGCGCTAAATGAAAATAGTAGTGGAAGTTATTTCACCATTCCTAAGCTTAAAAAAATCTTACTAAAGTATATCTTACCTAATAAGAGCAGGATAGTAAATATTGAGAAAATCAAATTTTTCAATTAATATATTGCTTATATATTGCGAAAATAATTCTACATTGAAAAATTAAATTTTGTTAACCTTTGAAGATTACTGTTGAAAACTGCTTATAAGGGATGTAACCTATAATCAAAACATATAATGGTGAGGAGTACTATATGAAGAAGATACTACTTGCAATGGTATTGTCAGTTGCTATTTTAAGCGGGATTAGTGCCTGTGCTGATGATTTTGAAAGGGATGAAACGGTTGTTCAAGTATTGGATGAGAGCGCAGTTACAGATGACACAGGGAATAAAATGAATTATAATCAGAATATTGGTAGTTTTAAGGTATACTCCAATACTGCTTTTAAAGACGGTGAAAAGTTCGTGATAAGGCAGGGAGACGATATTTTTGTTTCGGGAGATGGTTGCTTGGAAAAACAGGTATCGGTTAACATATACAAAAAAGGAGACAACAACAGGAGATATACTCTTGGAATAGTGGAGCCAAACTCAGATGAATGGGAGTGGAGCGGGATTGTCAGGCGTACAATCTGGACATCTGATGATACGGAGGTAGAACTGGAGGACGGGTTTTATGATATAGAAGTTGAGATTGGTGAAACCACTATGGCTGCTGGGGCTGTTATAGAAATTAAAAAGGAGTATTACAGGGACTTTGAAGGGAAAAGCTTGGAGAGCGGCGATTTTAAGGGAACGGTGTTGGAAAAGGATAACGGGCTCTATTTATATGATGAAGAAGCTGAAAGCGAAAACATGATTTACAGTAAACCCATGTTTAAAAGTCTCATTGGTTTGTCGCCGCAAAAAAACAAGATTGCATTTTTTTGTGGAACATTTCACGATAATGTGATTGGCATATATGATATGGATAAGGGAAGCATGACCTACATAGAGTTGGAGAACCCATACGCATATCAGGATGTTCATGCTTGGTGGCATAATGATGGTGTAATGGTTGCATCAGGGCATGTAAACCCATCGGCAAGGGGATATGTTTGTTATGATGCCTTATCCGGAGAGGAATTGAGCTACGCTTGCGGTTGGCTTTTGGATATTCCAAAGGACGGAAGATATATACTGTTCAGGTTGACGCCTCATTTTGTTGATAATCCGATTCCCGACAACATTGCATCTTCAAATGGGGTGGTTGATTTATATACTGTTGAAAATCCAGATACCAAAATTGAATCGGTGAAGCTGTCGGATGACGGGAAAAAGCTGATGTTTATTGAAACTATTGAAAAAAGCGGGGGTATAATTGTAAACCTTGCTGATATCAACGAGAATGGCACTTTATTGCAGGACAATAAAAAATACAAAATAGACAACAAAAGTAATAACTCATTTCATGATGTGTTGATGGCAGATGATTTCAGTAAAGCTACGCTCTATATGAGGAACAGGCAGAATGGTAATATCAAGGAGATTACACTAAGTTTTGCAGACTCTTATGAAGATGGGTATGTTTCAAACTCATATATTCCAATGCACTCATCTTCTGAAATCTTGTGGAAAGGCTCTATATGAGCATTCTTGCGAGGTGCCTTGCCAGGAATATACTTATTGCTCAACTTATCCGAATGAAAGGGGATTTGTATGGAGATACAAAATGAGACTTTAGTAAGTATCAAGGATTTGAGAATGAGTTTTGGAAGAAAAGAAGTACTTAAAGGTATAAGTATGGATATTTATAAAGGTCAGATAATTGGATATATAGGTCCGAATGGAGCTGGAAAGAGTACGACGGTAAAAATTCTCCTCGGAATTGTAGAAGGATTTACAGGCTCTGTTAAAGTATTTGGTGAGGAAATAGGTAAAGGGAATGTGGAGTATAAAAGAAAAATAGGTTATGTTCCTGAAACAGCGGAGATGTACGACGATCTGACAGGTGGGGAGTATCTTTCTTTTATTGCGGAAATATATGGCATGAAATATGACAGTATCAATGTGAAGGCAAAAAGGCTGATGTCATTGTTTGGTATTGAGACAGTTTATGACTCAAGAATTTCATCATACTCAAAGGGTATGAAGCAGAAACTTCTTATCATTGCAAGTCTTTTGCACAATCCTGAAATTCTTTTTTTTGATGAGCCTCTAAGCGGTTTGGATGCCAATAGTGTAATGATAGTAAAGGAAGTGATGGCCGAACTTGCAGCCAACGGAAAAACAATATTTTATTCCTCGCATATTATGGATGTTGTTGAGAAAATAAGTAACAGAATTGTTCTTATTAATGATGGGCTGATTGTAGCGGATGGAACTTTTGATGAGTTAAGGGATAAATGCAGTGAAGGTACACTTGAAGAAATATTCAACCAACTAACAGGGTTTAACAAACACAAGGAAATTGCCAGGGAATTTATTAACGTAGTCAATGAGGTGTGAGCATATGAAAGAATTTTTAAGCATCAAGATCTTAGACAAATTTCGATTCTTATTCAATAAATTTGGTATAGACTATACACTAATGAGAAGAATTCTTCAGGTCAAGCTTGTTTTAGATGATAGAAGAACTCCAATTGCTATATATAATACACGCAAAAAGTCAAATTCAGGAAGCAATAAGTGGAATTCATATCTTATGTATGGGTTAATGGGATTATTCATTGCCTTGTATATAATTTTTCCATTTCCAATGTTTTTTAAAATGAATTTAGCTTTTGGAATCATTATTTTTTTGATCATGACAACTATGATTGCAGATTTTTCATCAGTTCTTCTTGATTTGAAGGATAAAAGTATTTTGGTATCAAGGCCTATTGAGCCAAAAATAATTAATATAGCAAAGCTCATTCATATAGTAATTTACCTTGTGAAGATAGCAATAGTAATTGCCGGACCACCACTTATTGTGGGGTTGTTCAGGTATGGTGTTCTCTTTTTTCTACTCTTTTTCATAGAGGTTGTATTAATATGTATATTCACTATTTTCTTTACATCGGTGCTTTACTTTGCAATACTGCTGTTTTTTGACGGAGAGAAACTCAAGGACATAATCAATTACTTTCAGATACTTCTGTCTACGTTTATGATAGTGGCCTACCAGTTTGTTGGTCGTATATTCAATATAGTGGAAACAAATATTAAATTTGAGCCCAAATGGTGGAATTTCCTGGTCCCGTCCACCTGGTTTGCTGCACCGTTTAACCTGTTTATTGAGGGTGATTCTTCAGAATATTTTATTGCCCTAAGCATATTAGGACTAGTCATTCCCATGATTACATTAGTATTATACATAACTGCGGTTACACCTTTCTTCGAAAAAAAACTCCAGAAACTCAATAATGTAAGTTCGGGGAAAAGCAAAAGGGTTTCAGGAGTACAAAAAGCAATAGCAACTTTAGTTTGCAATAATAGAACAGAAAGAATATTTTACCTTTTTACTCAGAATATGATATCCAGCGAAAGGAAGATAAAACTGAGGCTCTACCCCAACCTTGCTTTTGGCGCTGTATTACCTTTCATTATGGTATTAGGTGTATCAGGGACTATATCCCTTACAGAAATTGTTGCAAATCTATCAAATGGGAAGTATTATCTGGCAATATATATAACTGTGGCTTTTCTTCCATTTTCCATATTAATGCTCAGCATGAGTGAAAAGTATAAAGGAAGCTGGATTTACAGAGCTTTGCCGCTCGATTCACCTTCACATATCTTATGTGGAGTTCTAAAAGGTTTTCTCTTAAAGTACATAGTTCCGGTGTTTCTTTTGGTCAGCGTGGGCTTTACTGCCATATATGGTATTGCATTAATTCCTCACCTTATACTTATGTTTATTAACATGATTTTTGTTATGCTTTTGATCTTTAGAATTTCGAAAAAGGAACTGCCGTTTAGTAAGGAGTTTCAGGTAAACAGTGGAGGTAGTTTTTCAGTTGTAGTGCTTGCATTTTTAATTAGTGGTTTATTATGTTTACTTCATTTTGCTTTGCTACATATATGGTTTGGGTTATGGCTAAATATAGCAGTTTCTATTATAATAACCTGGGGGTTGTGGAGGAAGAGTTTTAATATAAGTTGGAAAGATATAAGCGGATAGTAGTGACCCATAGGCTTTAGAAAGAATTAATTTTATGAGGCACTTGAAATATAGCAATTTATCCTTTAAATATAAATACTACTAATATATAATAATAAATAAAAGTATGTAACAAGTTAAATAAAGGTGTGAATGAAATATGAAACTATATAATTTAAAAATGAATTTATACACAGTCGTTTCATTATTTGCGGGTGCTGGTGGTTTGGATATGGGATTTGCGAATCAAGGTTTTAACATTATTTGGGCTAATGATATTGATGAAGATGCATGTGCCACTCATAGACTGTGGTCTGATGCTGAAGTTGTTTATGGAGATATATCAAAGATCGATTTTAGTCAAATACCGAAAGCAGATGTAATTACAGGAGGCTTTCCGCGCCAAGGATTTAGTTTAGCTGGACCACGGAAAATAGATGATGGGAGAAATTTATTATATAAGTATTTCGTTAAACTAGTAGAAGAAAAGCAACCATATGCTTTTGTAGCAGAAAACGTAAAAGGGATATTAACTCTTGGCGATGGTGCTATAATAGAAGATTTTAGTGATAAAGGCTATAATGTATTCCCAAACCTTGTTAATGCAGCTGATTATGGTACACCACAAGATCGGTGGAGGGTTTTTATGATTGGTTTCAGAAGAGATTTGAATATTTCTCAATTTATATTTCCTAAGCCTTTTGAAAAAAAGGTGACTTTGCGTGAAGCCCTAAATGGTATGCCGCAACCTAACTCAAGTGATATTTGTAATGCTTCTTTTTCATCACGATATATGAGTCGTAATAGAAGGAGGGATTGGAATGAAGTATCTTATACAATTCCTGCCATGAGCAAACAAGTTACCTTGCATCCTTCATCTCCTTGCATGAAAAAGATAGGTGAAGACCAGTGGGAGTTTGGGAGAAATGGTGTTACAAGAAGATTTAGCTGGCAAGAGACAGCTATTATTCAAACATTTCCGCGGAATATGGAGTTCGCAGGAAACTTAATTTCAAAATATAAGCAAATTGGAAATGCTGTTCCTGTTAAGCTTGCAGAAGTTGTTGCTAAAGAAATTAAGACACATTTGGATGTTTGTATAAATAGTCTAAACCGAAATGAAAAAGTAGGTGTTTAGAAATGGCTATTCAAACCAAATTAGGAAAGGCGTTTGAGTTTGCATGTTTGCAATCGTTATATAATCATCTCTCGGACAGCCAAACCATAATGATTAATGAAACAAAT
>CAYPCH010000136.1:0-9525 GCA_964409165.1 uncultured Oscillospiraceae bacterium
GACGTTCGCTAGCTGGTCTATTATATGGATAATGTACAGTTCATAACTCAACAGGATTAGTCGGTTATAATCATTTGACGAAGCTAGGGAATGATACAAAAACGCTCGTCACCAATAATGCTTAATGAAATGCAATTTATACTTCTTGTGTATCTTCTATAATAATAGTAATTTCTTCATCTGATATATTGTGATTTGGATTGCTAAGTAATGTATCTTGCAAGGATGCTTTTAATTTGTCACAACACGGCTTAAATGTAACAAAAGTGATACTTCCGCTAATTATTCCACCAACAACAGGAATTGCCTTTTTAAAAGTTTGAGCAAATATTTTTTTAGTCAAGTTTACATTAAACCACTTCATAACACTTTTTACAATAGGATAAATAGCTCCCTTGTTAAGAGCAGCTTTTATCAGTTTCTTTTCAACACCTTTTGCTAAAGCTTTTGCCATTGCTTTTATAGCATTATTTGCACCAGCAACTCCATACATTACTCCCAAGCAGAGAATTAATATGTTTATTGTTTCAGAATCAAATTTTTGTCCTTTTTGTTCGGTATCTATTTCTGGAAACCCGTACAAATATAAAAGTTTTTGTGTCGCTCTTAGCATATATCCGTAGTATTGAGCAACATCAGCAGGAATTGTAGCAACCATTGCTACTCCCCCCGGAGTGCTAAGTGCCGCAGAGATACCTGATACGCAATTCCTTTCAAACTTGATTACTTCATCAGCAATTTTATTTATTTCTGTTAATGGTATATTAGCTTGTGCTGGAGTATTAGCTATTGCAGCGTCAATAACCTTTTGTGGATAATTTTTATAAAGTTCTCTTTTAAGAAATTCAGCACGGTTGATTTTAATACCTGGAACCTTCAATCCCAAAATGATAATATCTTCAATATCTATTTCACCATTACTATTTTGGTCGATTACATTTATAACAGAATCCCTCGAATTTTCTGCTAAATCTTTTGATTTGTTAGCAATATCTTTTGTAATTTTGGCAACTTTATTTGCTAATCCTTGTAAATTCTCACCTGCTTTTTTACCATCAAACAGTTTTTCTTTTTCATTTCTCATAAGTCTCACCTTTCTTATACTCTCAGCATCTCCAGTAAATATGAATGAAGTTTTTTTGTAGGTTAGTTTTATTACTGCTAAATAATTGTTAATTTCTTCATAAGTATCACTATTAGGAGCTAATAGTGATACTTTTAATGCTGAGTCAAGATCAATGTTGATGCCTGCTTTTGCAGTAGATACTTTTAATCCTGGGTGTTTTTGCATATCCCCCCGAAAGGATAAATATCTGCTTTGAACCTTTGTTATTAAAGGGTTCAAAGTAGATGTTCATTGTCAAAGACCTACTAGAGGATTATCGTCATAATTTTCTTTGATTTCTACTTCTGCTTCAGATATATCATCATCTTTCGGATCAACATATTTTCTACACCTCAGTTTTGGAACGTTTTTGGAATGTAAATACCAGTCCCTACAGTTCTATCAAAAACAATGGGGATTTGTGCATAGAACCCTATATATTCCTTTACATTGACAATTGAAGGATATTTGTGAAACTACCAATATATACATATATCGACAAAAAGCACTCAGAAAATAACATTAAATTAAAATTAGGGGTACGTTTAGTACGGGTACAGCCGACATACGTGTAAAAATAACCATTATGTAAGAAATTTTTACCGATTGTTTCCTGATTATAAGTAGCCAAATAGTCAAAATTATCAATCCATAAAATCCTGCAAACCTTTTCTTTTAAACCGTTTCAGGGCAAAATAACTACCATCAACTGATAAAATCTTTTTATCAATTGATGGTAGTTAATATGGTGGAGCGAGGTACTATGCCCTGATAATCCCCATATTTGTCCTTTTCGTTGAGTATTTAAGCAATATAGATTACAATATAACCCCATATCAAAAATTTTGGAGATTTAGGCTTATAACGGGGTATGAGTAGTAACGGAACAAAAAATCGGCTATAAGGTTAAAAGCTTGTAATAACAAGGCTTGAAAAGATAAACACATTTTATTTTGATGCTATCCGTAAACCGACTATATTTACAACGAACGTTCATAAATCAGGATAGTGTCTTATCAAGTGGTGTAAATTGTTTTCTACTTTATTTCTTAATTTCCGCTAATGTGGTTGTCAAGGGCCAAAACCGGGCTTTTCCTTGACAACCACATTTCGCCATGCTACATACTAACTGCCGAGGGATGAAGGGAAGAAGCAAGTTTAACTTACCACATCCCCCGTAATTTTCCAGTATAGCATAGCGAGCACTACCTATGCAGCTTTAAGTCTACTTAAAACCGCCTCAGGAATTAGCAAAAAAAGCAAGCGTTCTATTTGCACAATAGTGCAACTGGTTCTAATGTGTAAGTTGCAATTGCAGATTTTACCACCTTATTCATAGACTCCTTACTAAAATACTTTCTGCCTATTTGCCACTCCTCATGTTGTTCAATGAGTAATGACCCTACCAGTCTAATCACTGATTGTCGATTTGGAAATATGCTCACCACATCAGTCCTTCGCCGTATTTCCCGATTCAATCGTTCTAATGGATTTGTGGAATGGAGCTGTGCCCAATGCTCCTGTGGAAACTCCATATATTGTAGCACACTTTCACATCCATTTGCTAGAACCTCCATTGCCTTTGGGAATCTATCTTTCAGTTGATCTACAACTGTATATAATTGCTCCTTGGCTGATTTCTGATCCGGTGCCGCAAATATCGTTCTTACTATTGCTGATACCATACCTTGCTGTTTTCTTGGTACCTGACACAATACATTTCTCATAAAATGCACGCGGCACCTTTGCCATGAACAACCTCCTAGAACTTCTGAAATTGCACTTTTTAAGCCTTCGTGGGCATCACTGATAACAAGTTGTACTCCGTGTAATCCACGGCTTACAAGTCGACGTAAAAACTCTGTCCAGAAAGGTCCGTTTTCTGTCATTCCTACATCAAATCCTAGAATCTCACGTTCACCATTTTCATTAACACCTACTGCAACGACTAATGTCATGTTTTCTACATGACCACCTTCACGCACTTTTGGAAACGTAGCATCTAACCACAAGTATGGATATTTAAGTGTTAATTCACGATTTGTAAATTTATTTACATGTTCATCAAGTTCCTGACTTATTCGTGATACCTTGCTCTTATCAATACCCTCCATACCAAGTGCTTGAACTAATTCATCCACCTTTCGGGTGCTTATACCATGGACATATGCTTCCTGCACAACATTAACAAGTGCCTTTTCCCACGTACGCCGAGGCTCTAGAAAACTTGGAAAGTAGGTTCTCTCTCGAAGTTTAGGTATATTCAAATCAATGGTACCAAGCCGGGTGTTATAAGGTCTAGTACGTACCCCATTTCTTTGGTTACTTCTTTCTTCCGTACGCTCATACTTATCTGCACCGATTTTTGCTGTTACTTCAGCTTCCATCAACTTGTTTAGAATTAATGCCATTAGCCCTCTCATGAAATCTCCATCTTTTACATGTGCATAATGCTTGAAAATTTCCTCAATTAGTGGCATTATATCTCTTGTGTCTTTTGTAGCCACGATATGACCTCCTCTACATTTTGTTTCCTTAACACAGTAGAAAACCATATCGTGGCTTTGTTTTCAAGGAACAATGTTTACCATTAAAATTACGCCACCGATTTTACACCACTACTTAAGACTATAACAAAAAAAGAATCCATGAAACTATAAAAGAGATGACCCAAGGCACCTATAATCACCAGCCTTTTATATATAATATTGTCTATAAACGGCATAATAACAAAAATTCACCTACTATAGTGTTTTTCAAAATTGTATTTTTTATTCCATGAAATACATATAATAATACGGAGAATTAACTGTATTATTTAACGTATATATGATATAATAAAAGAGAAGAAACGAAGGGAGGCGAAAAAAATGTTAAGCGAAAAAACCCTTGAAACGGTGCAGGGATTTAAAAAAATGGTCACCGTTACAGAGATCGCCCGGGGAAAGATAACCTCAGTTTTAAACAACATTTCAAAAGACAAAAAGCCTTATTTCATAGTACGCAACAATAAGCCTGAAGCTGCCATTGTATCGATTGAAGATTTGACAGCACTCCTGGAAGCACAGGAAAATTATGAGCTTTTACAGCTGACAGTTGAACGCATGAAAAATTTTGACCCTGACAAGAGCATCCCGATGAGCGAGGTCATGAAGAAATACGGCATTACACAAGAGGAAGTCAAAAAAGGTATAGAAACGGTAGAGATTGAATAATGTGGGAGGTTAAATTTATACCCGAGGCGGAAAAGGAGTTCGGCGAATTAGACAAAGGCTTTCAAAAACAGGTTATCTTCGGAATTGCTAAAGTGTCCCAAAATCCTCTGCCATCAACAGAGGGAGGATATGGAAAGCCACTCGGAAATAAAAATAACCTCAACCTCACAGGCTTTTTTAAAATCAAATACAGAAGCATCGCCATCAGGGTGGTTTATTCCCTTGCGAGAGAAGAACAGGTTATGAATATTGTGGTAGTAAACAAGCGAGATGAGGATGAGTGCTATAATTTAGCAGACCAAAGAAAAACCAAGTACGGAGAAAAACTGTTCAAAGATGATTTTTAAAGGGTCGGTTTTACGGCCCTTTTTGAGGTTATAGGCACAACCCCTCCAAATTTTTGGCATTAACAAACATTACCAATTACATCTATTTTATTTGAAGAACAGATATTATCTCTTCTAAATCAATTGGACATTTGTTGCTACAAAATGCATAATGCCCAAGTAAACGAATATGCTGCCAAGCCACAGATGAGATTCTTTTTAACTTTTCAATAGCTTTAGTATTATTGCAGGATTTATATTTTTCAAGTATTAGGGGGGAAGGAAACTGTAAAGTCTCTAACCTACCCGACTATATAAAATCGCACGCTAGCCGACGCGTCCTGCGTCGGGTTTTTTGGAAAGGCTTTGTAAGTTGTTATTAAGTAGAATTTCTTAAAGGGAGGTGTATTGCTTGAGTAAAATTACACACGGCAGCAAACGAACTATTTTAATTATTTGTTTAGTTATATTTGCTATTTTGATACCTACTATCTATTTGGTAATACAAAATAGTAAATCAAATGAAATTGATACTTTACAGAATTACAATTCGGGGTAATGGGAGCATCCGTGCTCTTAACTTAACTATCAAAACTCATAGAATACTATAAATACTATGAGTTTTGATAGTTAAGTTAACTGTCACCAGGGGCAAAGTAACTTTTAAAGTCAGGTATATCAATGCTTTGAAGGCTTATATGAAATTTATAAAAATTCAATTTATACAATAGGCTATTTTACTGCGTTTTAAAACTATTTTGCCCCTTATGACACGGATGCATCCACTGGACCAAGGAAGAAGGGCTCGGCGGGTCCGCTTCAGGAACGTCATGAATCAAAAACGATATATGGGAATTGCCGCCCACACTTATGTGCGAATTTTACCTGCAAAAATGAAAGTTATTTGCCTTAAATTAATTGAAATCAGAAAGGTGTGGAATAAAAAATGGAAATTAAAATTGGGATTGGATTGGATAATTTAGTATTTGGAATGTCTCAAGATGAGGTTAAAAGTATTTTAGGGATTCCAGATAAAATAAATGACGAGGATTATGCAATTGTTTTCTACTTTAATGATAATATGCTAAAAGCGAAATTCGACAAAGACGAAAAATTGAAACTTTACTCTATTGAAGTTGTAAATCGAGATGCAAGAATTTTTGGTAAAAACCTTTTTGGGAAATCAAAAGAAGAGATCACATTAATATTGAAAAGTCTAGGGTACTCAAAAATTGAGTATGAAGACTATGATACGTTCGATACATTATTTTGTGAAGAGATTTGGACAACTTTTGGGTTCGAATTTGACAGATTACATGATATTGAATAATGGAGGCAAAATCAGTTATCAATGCGTATTTGTAAGGGTGCGTGAGAGAACAGTTGCGCTTTGCGGGTTATCCCAAAGAAGACCGTTCGAGGACGAAAACCTATAATTAATTATTTTGAAGACTTTCTTTCAACTGGTAGAAATGAAACTACTTATATCATATTTAACCTACAAATTATTGATAAAAACAAAAATGTAGGTTATAATATAATTAACCTACATTTCTTAATAATATTATAATTGTAGGTTAAGGAGTGTTATCTATGGCAATACTAAAAGACATGCTAAAAGAGGAATTAGACCGCCTCACAAGAATGGAGAATAGTTATATTCAAAAAATTGATTCTTTGCCAAAGGGAAGTATCATAAACAAAAGTATAAATGGAAAAAAATATGCTTACTTAGTCTATAGAAGTGGTTTAAAGGTTGTAACTCAATATATTAAGCCTGAAGAATTAGATGATTTGAAGAAAAAAGTTGAACAGAGAAATAAATACAAAAAGGATCTTCAGGAGATAAGAAAAGACATTAAAGTTGCTAAAAAGGTGGTTAGAGTGTGAGCAATCAAAAAGAGGTTTTTTGGGAAATTATTAAAATATTCGATTAGTACAAGTTACTTGATAATTTTGTTATCATAGGTAGTTGGGCAGAATACATTTATGAATTATCATACTATAATAACAAGGGATTCATTTCAAACTTAAAAACAAGAGATATGGATATCCTGATTAAGAATATACGACGAGCTAACGTTACAGTAGATCTGCCTTCTCTCCTTTCTGATCACGGATACATATATGATGAAGATTCCTTAACAGGAGTTTCAAAGTTTTATAAGTCCGCTGTAATTGAATTAGAATTTATCGTAAGAGAGCTGGGTAAAGGAAAAACTGAACCTTGAACTATATACAGGTTTTAATTTTGAATAGTTAAAAGTTCAAGAGAAAAAGAGGGTTTTGGAATGATGTACGAAAAAGGACAATTAGTTAAGTTCAAAAATAAATATGGCAAAATTGTCTTTTACTATCCTGAATATACACCTGGAAGAAATGCTTATACCATTGAGTATATAAAAGACAAACTTCATAGGTTATGCTATGAGGATGAACTTTCTCCTATACCTGAGCAAATAAGCCTGTTTGATTTACAAGACCAGTGAGATTTAAGAATCAATTAGTAAAGGATGAGATTTCTTGAAGAAGAGAATTTGCCTTTCCTTCAACTTTGGGTAACTCCTACTAAGTTGTATAACTCTTATTATACTGAGCAGGTATTTCACTTTAGTGAAGATTAATTTATTAAATACATAAATACCTATATAGGTAAAATGGAGGTCAGTATGAAGAAAAATAAGTATTTGACTTTAATAATTGTTTTTTTTGTTTTTTTTACTACGGGATGCAGTTTTTCAAAATCGAAAGATACATATAAATACAACGAAAATGCTAAATACGACATATACCTTAATCATGTAGGAAACATCGGCTTTATACAAATAGAGAATATTGAGAAGGATAATATAAAACATGGAGACCTAAAATATATAAACTTAAAAAATAATAAAAGGATGGTGTATAGGCTAGTACATTCTAGTGATAATAAAGTTTACGGTTCTATAAATCCACCTGGAAGTGCTATGGCTAACAGACTTGTTGTTTTAAAAAACGGAACTATAGAAAAAGAAATTGTGTTTGAAGGCAAAGAGTTCCATGGTCCTAATATAATTGTAAATGACATAGAAAATAATAAGGCTTATGTTCAATTTGCTTCTTCCAATAGTTTGATAAAGCCTTCAGGTACTAATTTCAAAATTATCGATTATACTAATGATGAAGTATATGAGTGTCCATTTTATGTAAAGGGCGGTTTGGATAGTTATGATATATACGGCAATCACATCTACGGAATAGTTGGTGGTTCAAAACTATGTTTATACGAAGATGTTCCAGATAGCCACATTATTAAGATAAATAGAAATACTCTTGAAACAGAAATTATTACCGAGAACGATATTGAATATCTTGGCAACGATATTAAAATAAGCCCAAAAGGAAAAATTTACATCCTTAGCAATCGCTCTTCACATGATGATAACTTGTTTGCCAAATACAATTGTATTTGTATATATGACCTTGAAGGTACATTTTTGAAGAAAGTTGAATTAAAACGATGGTGTGACAAGATAATAATTGATAAACTCGGAATAGCCTACATCTCTCAAAGAGGTTTGGCCACACCATCTGATGACATGGGAGAATCTATAATAATATTTGATACAAATACCGATGAGATAATTAAGACAATTGATGGATTAAACGGTCCAACAACTATGGATCTAGTAGATAATTATCTTTTTATTTATACTTGTCAGAAACAAAGCATAACGATTATGAATACAAACAACCATGAGATTCTTGGTGAAATACCTATTGGTATTAAAGGGTTTTGTTATTCTATGGTTGTTCTGAAGAACGATTAGCACTACTGATAATAAAACCCTGCTTGGGATAATTGCATCAAAACTCACTTTTTATACTCTAAGCGGATAAAGCTGAAAAAACCAAATGTTTTGTATACTCTAGGAAGTGTATAATGACTATATTTACCTATAAAGTATTGCAATCTTGGATAATATATAGTAAAATAAGATTACAAAGAAACAAAGAATCAAGAAAAAATGCATAAGATTAAATAAGGGGGTGTAAAATAATGTCAACATCTGTTTTGGAGCGTGGAAATATGAAAATAGAGAAAAAGAGAATTAATGTTTCAAGCAAAAGACAAATAACTATACCTCAAAAGTTCTATGAAAAACTTGGAATAGGTACTGAGGTTGAATGTATTCTTAAGGAAGATGGAATTATGATAAAACCTGTACAGGATGGTAATAGCGGATATTTTGCAGAACAAATTCTTAAAGATTTAATTGATCAGGGATTAAGTGGTGGCAAGCTGTTTGAAGAGTTTAAAGCTATGAATGCAAAAGTAAGACCTGCCGTCCGGGCATTAATTGATGAAGCAAATAAAATTGCCAGAGAATCTAGAGGCTCCGGCGATGATGAAACAGAAGAAATCTTTGGAGAGTAATATGGATAAGATGTTACCTGTAACATACTTCTCAGCAGCTAAAAAATATTTAAAGAAACTTGATAAACCACTTAAAAAATTATATGCTGAAGCAATTGAAGAAATTAGAAAAAATCCTGATATTGGAGAAGCAACAGTAGGCGATTTAGCTGGAATATATGGATATGATATATACGACAAAAACAACATTAACTATGAAATTGCGTATACATTATCTAAAAGGGAAGACGGTGAAATAGTAGTAATAATTATGGCAGGAACCCGTGAGAACTTCTGGAGAGAAGTAAAAAAATACATTAAATAAGAGTGATGATGCAGAATTCATTGGTTAAACTTAAATGAGTATCTATTACATGAAAGCTCAATGTTTTTTTTGCTTTTTATGCAAAATGTCGGGGTTATCTTGGCTTTGGAGATGCAAAAACACCATTAACCAATCCTTTCCCTACTTTCAAAATAGCA
>CAYPCH010000137.1:0-9518 GCA_964409165.1 uncultured Oscillospiraceae bacterium
CTTTACAGTTATGTACAGAATAACCCGGTGAAGTATATTGACCCAAGTGGGTATAGTTGCGAAAGTAAAAAAATGTATATATTGGAGTTGCCGAGATTGGAAGTAGCCTTAATCGAACAGAAGCCCTCGATAAAGCTAAAGACTGGGCTGGAGATCCTAGGTAGCAACAAGCTTCGCGTTAAGTTGGTGATGATATAACCAATTTCTTAAAGATGGAGCAATATGGTTAATGCCTTTTGAAGGAATGGGTATTTGGTGGGTTAAGGTTAAGGTGTCTGATTGTAAAAAAGCACTGAAAAAGCCATGTTTTTTAGGTGCACAATTAGAGGTAATTTCTGCGGGCGTGTGGTGTTCTACAGTAATGGAAAGAAGATAGTAGTTCAAGACCATTCAGCAGGACATGACTTTAGAGGAATTGGAGACCAACCCTCTCATCATAATGTTAGACCTATTGAGAACACAGATACTGGTAAAGTTGAAGGTATGAAAAAGCATTATTACTTTAATCAACGGAATAGATAATAAATATTTAGGGAGGGGATAGAAATGGTTAATACAGAGAAGATAATGAATTCACAAGCATTGACTAGTATATTTGGAGTTGTACCTAATTTTGGGCAATTGCACCAGAAAATATTCAATAGTTGTTTTCCATTGGATAGATACGGGCATATAGAATGAAGTTGAATTGCTGTCAGAGGATGAATAAACAAACGGATACATATTAACTGAAGCAGAAGGTAATTTGTAAAATATCCTTAAAAATGTTAATAATTCCATCGTTAGGCTAATTCTAAAAATACAAAAGCTAATTCCAACCACTAACCAGGTTTGGATGGGAGGCATGAAATGCGGAGGAATTCATGCCCCTCATCCAAGCTGGACTATTTAGCACTATATTAAAAAATGGGGAAACTCAAAAAAATTACACCTTGACAGAAGAGGAAGTTTACATTATTATTTTCTTAAAGTCATAAAAATATAAAAAACAGCAATGATCAAGAGGAGTAGACGGTGATGGCTTAAAAGAGAGGGAAAACCTGTGGCTGAGAGTTTTCCTTAGGTGCAACTGTTGAAGGTAGCTTGGGAGCTCTGTAGACGAAGCTTTATTTCAAGTGGTAGTGTGCAGCGGGGCAGGACCGTTATATCCGCACCTTTTATGGAATCAGTATTGTCTTCATAGAAGGGATGAGGAGCCCACTTATAAAAATGTGGGAATTTTGGTGGTAACGCGGATAATAACCTTTCGTCCAATAATAAGGACGGAAGGTTTATTTTATTTCTAAATACTTTGCATTTTAGTATTTAGAACTTAAACTATAAATATAAGGAGTGAAAAGAATATGGGAGGAATTAATTTATTTTTACAAGGACTTTCCGTGCTGGTGATACTGTCAGGATTTATCATAGTCCATATAGCACCGTCGATAGTAAAGAAATATAAACTGAATGAAAAGGTGAAATGTGAGTTTGAACACGAGATGACTGAGGAGGAGCTTATTGAGTATAAGCGGAACAGAGCTGTTCTAAATATAAAAATGACAGGAATGCTTATTTCCTTGCCCGGGTTTGTACTGCTTTTTATAGTATTCAGATAGCAATTAAAAAACTTTGTTGAGAATCAATTATCAATTATATATCAATTATATATCAATTATACCAGGAGGTTTATTATATGAGTGAAGAGAAAAATATCGCAAAGACATATGACCCTAAACAGGTTGAAGACAGACTATACAAGGAATGGATGGATAATGGCTATTTTCATGCTGTGACAGACCATAATAAAGAGCCTTATACAATTGTGATTCCGCCGCCTAATATTACTGGACAGCTTCATATGGGTCATGCTCTTGACAACACCATGCAGGATATACTTATCAGGTGGAAGAGAATGCAGGGCTACAGCACTTTGTGGCTCCCTGGAACCGACCATGCGAGCATTGCAACAGAAGCTAAAATTGTTGAAGCCATGGAAAAGGAAGGAATTAAAAAAGAAGATTTGGGAAGAGAGAAGTTTTTGGAAAGAGCATGGAAGTGGAAAGAGGTTTATGGCGGGAGAATTGTTGAACAGCTTAAAAAGTTGGGAAGCTCCTGCGACTGGGAACGTGAAAGGTTTACCATGGATGAAGGTCTTTCTGAGGCAGTAAAGGAAGTTTTTTTAAGGCTGTATAAAAAGAGCCTTATTTACAGAGGCGAAAGAATAATAAATTGGTGCCCGAAATGTAGCACTTCAATATCGGATGCAGAGGTTGAGTATGAGGAGAAAGCAGGACATTTCTGGCATATTAAATACCCTGTAAAGGACAGCAATGAATATGTTGTTGTTGCAACAACGAGACCGGAAACAATGCTAGGAGATACTGCGGTAGCTGTACATCCCGAGGATGAAAGGTATAAACATCTTGTAGGAAAGACTGTAATCCTTCCTCTGATGAACAGGGAGATCCCGGTGATAGCTGATGAATATGTTGATAAGGATTTCGGAACGGGTGTGGTTAAGATAACTCCTGCCCACGACCCTAACGACTTTGAAGTCGGGTTGAGACACAATTTGCCGCAGATTAAGGTAATGAATGATGATGCTACAATGAATGAATTGTCAAAACAGTACCAGGGAATGGACAGGTACGAAGCAAGAAAGCAGATAATAAAGGATCTGGAAAATATGAACCTGCTTTTTAAAATTGAAGATCATAAGCATAATGTGGGTACATGTTACAGGTGTAGTACCGTTATAGAGCCGATAATATCAAAGCAGTGGTTTGTAAAGATGAAACCTCTTGCAGAGCCTGCAATTGAGGTTGTAAAAAACGGCACGATAAAATTTGTTCCAGACAGGTTTTCTAAAATATATTTCAATTGGATGGAGAACATTCAGGACTGGTGTATTTCAAGGCAACTGTGGTGGGGACACAGGATACCTGCATACTACTGCAAGGAATGCGGCCATATGATGGTGGAAAGCGATATGCCAGATGTATGTGCTAAGTGCGGAAGTTCAAGAATTGAACAGGATGAGGATACTCTGGATACATGGTTCAGCTCTGCACTATGGCCGTTCTCAACTTTAGGATGGCCAAAGGAGACTGAGGATCTGAAATATTTTTATCCTACAAGCGTTCTTGTTACCGCCTATGACATTATATTCTTCTGGGTGGCCAGGATGATATTTTCCGGTATGGAGCATATGGGAGAAAAACCCTTTAAGCATGTGTTTATACATGGTATTGTGAGAGATGCCCAAGGGAAAAAAATGAGCAAGTCATTAGGCAACGGTATAGACCCGTTGGAGATAATTGACAAGTATGGCACTGATGCATTGAGGTTTGCGCTTACCATAGGTACATCGCCTGGAAATGACCTGAGATTTTCCGACGAGAAGGTTGAGTCTAGCAGAAACTTTGCAAATAAGGTTTGGAACGCTTCCAGGTTTGTGCTGATGAATTTTGAAGAAAACCTTGACTTTTCAAAAGTTAATCCTGAGAAGTTTACAGCATCCGATAAGTGGATATTAAGCAGGATGAACAGCCTTACTGCTGAAGTAACCGACAATATGGGCAGGTATGAGCTTGGTATAGCATTGCAGAAGATATACGAGTTTATATGGGAGGAGTTCTGCGACTGGTATATTGAGATGGTTAAACCTAGACTTTACGATAGGGAAGATGAAACCAGACTTGAAACCCAATATGTTTTGAATTATGTTCTTGGATCGGCTATGAAGCTCTTGCATCCTTATATGCCGTTTATAACTGAAGAAATATATTGCCATCTTGTGAATGAAGATGCAAGCATTATGATCTCCAAATGGCCTCAATACAGGGAAGATTATAAATTCCCCGAGGAAGAAAAGAAAATAGGCACAATAATGAATGCAATAAAAAATATCCGGAATATAAGGGCAGAAATGAATGTGCCGCCTTCAAGAAAATCAAAAATAATATTTGTTGCACCTGAACCTAAGGAGCAGGAAACCATCAAAGAGGGAAAGGTTTTGTTTGAAAGGCTAGCTTCATGCTCTGAAGTGGTTATAAAATTCGATAAGACCGGAATTCCTGCGGATGCAGTAGCTTCAATTCTTCCCGGAGTTGAGATTTATATTCCTTTAGAAGACCTTATTGATATGGAAAAAGAAATTGAAAGGCTTGAAAAGGAAAAGGCCAATCTTCAAAAAGAGCTTGACAGGGTAAACAGTAAGCTTACAAATGAAGGATTTATTGCGAAAGCACCTTCGAAGGTTGTGGAAGAAGAGAAGGAGAAACAGCAAAAGTACAGGGAGATGTATGATAAAGTTCTTGAAAGGCTGAACGGATTTAAGACCGGCGGAGCGAAATAAAACAATAAAGAAACAAAACTGCGTAACGGGTAAAAACCTCCAAACAAAGGTTCTTTACCCGTTACATTTAAAATCTTATTTTTTGTGTCATGCACAGCATAGGCATGGTATTTATTGCATCGGACTAATTGATGCGAGTTCCCCAAATGGAAACATTACTATTTCTTGATAGTGCAGTGAAAGTCATCACATACTTTTTAACGCTGTCATCCCACTGTTGCAGTACTACTCCTGTATAGTTTGTTCCATTGATGGTCAATCGTATGATATTTCCTTCTCTTAACTCCCAGTTGCCAGTTGCTCCTCCTGAAATTTTGCCACCATTGTCAAGGGTTATTCTGACAGAATTTTTTAGACTTGCAGATATGTCTGTTCCGTGATTTATATATGCATAATTCCCTGTGATTTCCTTCACTGAATAATCCCGAACGGTTTCATTGGCATAACGGTGGGGTGCAATAACAGGCCAACCGTCTTCGTTAATAAACATTTGATGCACCCTTACCTGGTGGACTTCACCTTGGTTGGGAAAGCGGGTGTGGAAAATAAGAAAGTGCTTTTTGCTTTTTTCATCATAATATGCTGAATTGTGACCTGGAGAAACATAACCAAGTCCACTGTCAACAAAACGGAAGTTACCCATTAGTTTTGCGCCGTATGGTTCAACGGCTTTATCGTCAAATAATGTACCGTTAGGACCGCGGCAGTTTGCCATATTATTTCCCGCAGCATCATAATAAGGTCCGTCCGGGTTTTTAGAACGGGCAACTCTAATATTATAACCTCCGTCTGCGCTAAGACCTCCGAAGCTTAAGAATAAATAATAATAATCTGATTGTGGACTGTATTGTATATATGGGGCTTCAATTCTGCTATGATTTGCACCGAAAAGCTTTTTGCCGTAACCTTGACCGAAATAGGGCTTCCCTGTTGAAGGATCCATTTGCAAAATATATATACCGCCAGAATAAGAGCCATAAACCATCCACAATTTGCCGTTTTTATCGAAGAATGTGTCCGGATCTACGGCATTTGGATGTACAGAAGCATTATAATTTGTTCCGTCCTCACTTTTGCCTGACATTCCGGATTTTAATATAATGCCAAGATTTTTATAAGGACCCTCAACATTGTCTGATACGGCCAGACCCAGGGAAGATAATGGTGAATCACCTTTGCACAAACAATAGTACATATAGTATTTTCCGTTTTGAAGACGGATTATGTCACCAGCCCACATTGTATCGGTTTTAGCCCAGTCAAAGGATTCTTTTAACTCTTCATAAACATTCGGTATCAAAGGGTTTCCTGTTCGGACGCTGGAGTTGATTTGCTGCCATTGAATAAAGTCATTTGTTTTAGCAAAAGCAAGATGTGAGCCTATAACATAAAAAGTACCATTGTCCATTCTCATTATTGAAGGGTCATGTACTGACACATTCTTAAAAGCCGGTACAAATGAAGGTTGAACAGGAATAACTGTAGCGTTGGGGGTTGCAGTAGGAGTTGGAACCGGAGTTGTTTCAGGGGTATTGTCAGCAGGAAATACAGTTATAGCTCCGAGTATAAATCTTCGAACAAGAGCATAATCGGTTGAATTGACAAGACCATCTCCATTTACATCGGCTGAGGTTAATGCATCACCGTTTAATGAAACCGTATCTAGAAGATATCTTTTCATAATGGCATAGTCGGTAGAATTAACACCTTTATCTCCATTCAGGTCTCCATAACTGATGTCCGCAGAAAAGCATATTGATGTCATCAGTATCATTGTAGCAAGTGTAGATGCCATAACATTAATAAAACACACCTTTTTCACTGTTTTATTACCTCCCTTTGAATATTGTTTTTTTATCAGAGCCGTTTTCTTGAAGGGTATCCGGCAAAAAGCTTTGGGACTTGATGTCCCGAAGCTTTTTATTCTTTTAAACTATGTAATGTCTATTGAATACGATAAAGCTAACAACTATATTAAAAGCTAGCATTTATATTAAATGAGTACAACGGCTATATTTCTATTTTACCACGGACAGTAATGTTGTCGAAAGTGTTTTTGTGGGAAAATGTAATTTAATTATTTTTACATAATTTTAAGTTAATTTAATAAGATAAGTTAATATTTCTAATAAAATATGTTAAACTTAATTCATATATTTTTATACGGGTGATTTATATGAATTATGGTTTTATAAGAGTAGCAGCTGCAGTTCCGGAGCTTAAAGTAGCCGATTGCGAATATAATGCTGGATGTATTATTGATATGATTAACAGTGCTTGTGATAAAGGGGTTAAAATAATCGTTTTTCCCGAGCTTTCGATAACGGCATACACCTGCGCAGACCTGTTCCATCAGGATACGCTTCTTGAGGATGCCCAGAGTCAGCTTTGCAGAATAATGGAGAAGACTGCAAAGAGCAGTATTATTTCAATTGTGGGTTTGCCTATAACCTTGGACAGCCAGTTGTATAATTGTGCAGTTGTAATTCAGTCGGGAAAATTGTTGGGTGTGGTACCTAAAACATACATCCCGAATCACAGTGAGTTTTATGAGCAGAGGTGGTTTGCAACAGGAAACAAAGCGGTGAGCAGTACTGTGTTTCTATGCGGTCGAGAGGTACCCTTTGGGACAGATCTTGTTTTTGAAGATATATTTCAAAAAAACATATGTTTTGGCATTGAAATATGTGAAGACCTATGGGTTCCTGTTCCTCCAAGCTCTTATCTTGCTATGAACGGCGCATCAATTATTTTCAATCTTTCGGCAAGCAATGAGATAATCGGCAAGTATGAATATAGGAAGGAACTGGTCAGGCAACAGTCAGCTAAATGTATAGCAGGCTATATTTATACTTCCTCAAACATAAATGAGTCAACTACCGATGTGCTTTTCGGAGGACATGCTCTGATATCCGAATACGGCAAGGTACTTGGCGAATCTGAAAGGTTTTTATTTGAAGAGCAACTTATATATTCTGAGATTGACTTTCAGAAATTACAGAGCGACCGGCGTAAAAACACAAGTTTTCTGGAGTGTATGCCTGTGGGTGAAAGAACATACAGGAGAGTTCAGTTTGAACTTGGGAAGCCTGATAACGGTAGTCTTTCAAGGTATATTGACCCGAATCCCTTTGTACCTTCAAGTACAATCATCAGAGATAAAAGATGCAGCGAGATTTTTTCTGTCCAGACATCAGCCCTTGCAAAAAGAATGAAGCACACGGGATTGAAGCATGCTGTTATAGGGGTTTCCGGAGGACTTGACTCCACATTGGCCCTTCTTGTAACAGTTAAAGCCTTTGACAAGCTGAATATTTCCCGTGAGAACATAATTGCAGTTACAATGCCGGGTTTTGGAACAACCAATGAGACGTATACAAATGCAGTTAATCTCATGAAATCGCTTAAGGTAAGTTTACGGGAAATAAATATTAAAGATGCCTGCCTTCAGCACTTTAAGGATATAGGGCATGATGCTACAGTGCACGATGTTACATATGAAAATGTGCAGGCACGGGAACGGACTCAGATTCTTATGGATATGGCAAATAAAACAGGAGGACTTGTTATAGGTACCGGTGACTTGTCGGAATTGGCTTTGGGCTGGTGCACCTATAATGGAGATCATATGTCCATGTATTCTGTAAACTGTAGTATACCCAAGACCCTTGTAAAATTTCTTGTAAGGTGGGTTGCGAACAATATGGTAAATAGTATGACGAAGGATGTGTTGTATAAAATTCTTGATACCCCTATTTCGCCAGAGCTTCTTCCGCCGGATGAAAAAGGGGAGATAAACCAGAAAACAGAAGATATCGTAGGGCCTTATGAACTTCATGATTTTTTTCTGTATCACATGCTAAGATATGGTGCATCTCCAAGTAAAATAATGTTCCTTGCAAAAACGGCTTTTAGGGATAATTATAAAGAGGATGAAATTAAAAAATGCCTTCGTATATTCCTGAAAAGGTTTTTTAGCCAACAGTTTAAAAGGTCATGCCTGCCGGATGGACCAAAAGTAGGTTCAATAAGCCTTTCACCAAGGGGTGACTGGCGTATGCCGAGTGATGCCCAAGCAAATAGTTGGCTTAATGATTTGGACAGAGGTGAGGAATGAGAATTCTTGTTGATGCAGACGCATGTCCGGTAAAGAACATAATAGTAAGGATAGCAAAGGAATACAATATACCTGTCATCATGTTTGTCGATACAAGCCATATTATAAATGACGGGTATTCAGAAGTGAAAACAGTTGATAAATCAAGGGATTCTGTTGATATAGCCTTGATAAACAAAGTTTTGTCTGGTGACATTGTGGTTACCCAAGATTTTGGTGTTGCTGCAATGGCACTACCTAAAGGGGCAAAGGCAATAAACCAGAACGGATTGATATATTCTGACGACAATATTGACAGACTTCTCTTTGAAAGGCATATAGGGCAAAAAGTCAGACGTCATGGAGGCAGGACATCAGGTCCCGCAAAAAGAACGGAGGAAGACAATCTAAGGTTCGAGATGATGTTCAAGAGTCTAATCTTGTCTTAACCTACATCTTCGAGTTCTGTATCAAATTTGGTGTTAAGGAAGTTAATGTCTTTGTAAATAATATTTTCGGTATCCTCTTTTTTATTGTGAGTTTTTTTCGATTTAGCAAGATACAATAATCTAAGACCGACTATTGACCCTGCCGATCCTATTGCTATACCCATCAGAAAACCAACGAATATACCGAGCTGAAAAATAATTGTAATCATATTATCACCATTTATCTTTTGTAAAAATTTTATTTCCAACAAATCGCAACATTTGATTACTATCAGTCAATGCTTAATTTGTCGGATGCAAATACTTATTGCTGGTTACACTCTTATTTTCGGCAAAATACACTATTAACTTTACATTATTTTGTATTTTTTTTCAATGATAGTTTTGTTTAATAAAACGTAGTATTAAGTAATTGCTCAATAAAAAGTACCATTATGTCATCTTTTTATCTGTTTTTGCAGTATATCTTTATTTTATGAGTTGTTTATGGCATAACTTACATTAAAAACTTTAAAAGTTTTCCTTGACAATTTTCCTTATCTATCTTAAAATATGTTTGTGTCTTTTTTAAGGACTAATGCGGTGGGTGTAGCTCAGTTGGTTAGAGCGCCAGATTGTGGCTCTGGAGGCCGTG
>CAYPCH010000138.1:0-9251 GCA_964409165.1 uncultured Oscillospiraceae bacterium
GAGCGGTAGCGAAATATACGGGGACAGGGAGTTGCAAATATCGTTCAGGGTTAAACAGGATCCAAATTACCTGACTCATTGGGATTCTTCCAATGACTATAGCAGAGAGAATCTTACAAGCGAGTATGTGACATATAAAAATGTGCCTGTATATTTGCATGGCGAAAAGGTTTATGGAGAAGAACCACCAAGATTGGCTCCGACACCGACTCCTACAAATGATCCTGGTGTGACTCCTGTGAACAATGCTTCAATTAAGGTATCCTATAAATGCGGTAAAGAGGATGGGACAAAAAATACCATAAGGGCTGCAATAAACATTAAAAACACCGGAACAACTGCAATAAACTTATCCGACATAAAGGTTCGCTACTGGTTTACAAAGGACGATAGCGAGCAAAATTCTTTTGTTTGCGAATATGCTGTTTGCGGAACAGAGAATGTAATCGGTAAAGTTAGCAAAATAGACAATCCGGTTGCTAATGCCGACACATACTGCGAAATAGGATTTACAAAGGATGCAGGAAAACTTGCACCTAACGGAACTACCGGAGATATACCTTTCAGGATTGAAAGCAGTATTTCGGAATATGACCAGACAGATGACTATTCGTTTAATCCGGATATGAAAGAGCTTGGCGACAATAGTAAAATTACTGCGTATGTTATGGAGGAACTTAAATATGGCATTGAACCTGTTAAAACCTCTTCGGTTATTGTTGGTGACTTGAACGGTAGCGGAAGTGTTGACTCGACGGACTATTCAATTATGAAAAGGTACTTGCTTGGGATTCTCGACATCGATTCAAAATACCTTAAAGCAGCAGATGTAAATGGAGATGGTTCTATTAACTCAACAGACTATGCATTGATGAAGCGGTATCTTCTTGGCATACTGACTTCTTTCTGATAGAAGCATAGAGAAGTATCAAAGTATAGAAGTATTGAGTAATTAATGCCATTGTATGAGTTGATAAGCAAATAATCATACAATGGCATTAAATTTAAATAAATAAAATATTATTATCAGACCATTAACAATATTTTATTTTGTAGTCTGTTATAGTCTAAAGAATTGGAGTGTAATAAATTGGATAAAGATGAAACGATTTGGTTGTAAAAATAGTGGAAATGGAGTAAAATTAATATACAAGAGACGATAAAAAAGATAGAAAAATTTCAATGATACATTTTTGGATGTGCTTGAATAGGGGGAGTTTTAAGTTGAGAAAAATTAAAGTAAAAGTATCTTTTGTGATGATTTTCTGCATATTGTTATCATTTGGAGGTATTCCAAAAGAGGCAGAGGCCGCATCTGATTTTAATTATGCAGATGCTTTTTCAAAATCAATTTTGTTCTATGAAGCAAACTGGTGCGGTGAAGATGCAGGAAACAACAGGTTAAAGTGGCGAGGATCCTGCCATGTAAATGATGGCAGTGATGTCGGTGTTGATCTTACAGGAGGTTTTCATGATTGCGGAGATCATGTAAAATTCGGATTACCCCAGACGTATTCCGCATCCACATTGGGCTGGGCTTATTATGAGTTTAAGGATACTTTTATCGAAAAAGGTCAAGACGAATATATGCTTAATATCAATAAGCATTTTTGTGATTATTTCATAAAGTGCTTTGTTGATGATACAACGTTTTATTATCAGGTGGGTGATGGTGACACTGACCACAGCTATTGGGGACCACCTGAAATGCAGGATACTCAAAGACCTGCTTTCTTTGTTGCCACTCCACAGAGTCCCGGCTCAGATGTTGCGGGAAATGCTGCTGCGACTCTGGCATTGATGTATTTGAACTATAAGGACAGAGATTTGGAATACAGTGAGAAATGTTTTGATACAGCAAAAAGATTGTATGACTTTGGAAAGAAGTACAGAGGTAACAGCAAAGCGCAAACCTATTATACTCCTGCAAGCTATTATGATGAACTTATGTGGGGAGCAATATGGCTTTATGTAGCAACTGGGGATAATAGCTACCTTGATGATGTGGAAACATTTATGACACAAAGGGGTATCGGCGGAGACAATGTTGAGTATTATAATCACTGGACACATTGCTGGGATGATGTTTTTGGCGGAGTATTCCTCATGATGTCCCAATTATCGGACAAGCCGAAGTACAAGGAAGCAGCTGAAGAAAATCTGGATTACTGGATGAATACAATAAAGACAACACCCGGGGGGTTAAAATATCTTCATGAATGGGCATGCTTGAAATATGCAGCATCAGAAAGTTTTTTGGCTCTTGTGTACAATAAATATTGTCCTGATCAGAAGTATGTTGATTTTGCCAAAAGCCAGATGGACTATATCTTAGGGGATAATCCCCGTGAGAGCTCCTATGTTGTGGGATTTGGTAACAACTATCCTAAATTTCCTCATCACAGGGCTGCAAGCGGAAGACTGGAGGGGGAACTTACCAGAGAGGACAAGAATGACCCTGAAAGGCACATACTTTATGGTGCTTTAGTTGGCGGACCTAAGGATGACGATACATATGTAGATGACATAAACCAATATGTATATACAGAAGTAGGGCTTGACTATAATGCTGGATTTGTAGGCGCTATGGCAGGAATGACAGAGCTTTTTGGTAAGAACCAGGAACCTGAAAAAACCCCTGACACAAAGTCAGGTTCTCCTGAGTATTCGCTTGAGGCACAGGTTACTTATGAGAACAACCAGCAAACTGTTATTAATGCAAATGTATACAATGTAAATATGGCACCTCCTCATTTCGAAAAAGATATAACCATCAGGTATTTTGTAGATTTAAGTGAGTTTTATGAAAATAAATTATCTGTAAAAAATGTCAAGACAGGAATTGCTTTTACAGACAACGGAGCAAAGATAACAGGACTTTTGCCTTGGGATGAAAGCAACCATATATATTTTACGGAGATTTACTGGCCTGATACGGCTAAAATGTTCGGGAAAAGCCAGGTTCAGTTCAAGATATATACCACCAATGCCATATGTTATGATGAAACCAATGATTATTCCAGAGAAGGACTGCCTATTGTTAAGACTGATTTTTTCAAGACGCAAGCTATTCCTGTATACAAAGAGGGGAAGCTTGTTTATGGCAAAGAGCCTTACAGAGACCCTTCAATACCGTCGGAGCCAACGCCTAAAGTGTATACAACTCCTACCCCTGAAAAGGATATGGTAGTACAGATGTATAACAGTGCATATTCTTCTTCAAATCAAATAGCACCAAAGTTCTGTATTGTAAATCCTACATCAAAAGCATTGGAACTTAGTTCTGTTAAAATCAGGTATTATTACACAATAGATGGTGAGAAAGAGCAAGCATTCTCATGTGATTACACAACAATAGGAGAAGGCAATATTACAGGGAAATTTGTTAAGATGGATAAACCTGAGGTGGGTGCAGATCACTATCTTGAAATAGGATTTAAAGCCGGAAAGGTTGAACCGGAAGATTGTTTCTATTTTTCGGCTCGTATCTGGAAGACCGATTGGAGCGATATTGATCAGGAAAATGATTACTCGTTCAATGAAGACGGCGGGGATTATGACGATTGGTCAAAGGTGACAGGATATACAAATGACAAATTGGAATGGGGAATAGAACCGGGAAGTATAATTGAAAACACCCCAACGCCTGAGGTTAAGCCAAGTGTAAATTATGGAGATGTATCGGGAGACGGATCGATAAATTCAACCGATTATTCTCTCATGAAAAGATATATCTTAGGAGTGCTCAATGAGCTACCTGATGAAAATTGGAGCATATCAGGGGATTTAAATAGTGATGGCAGTATAAATTCGACTGATTATAATATCTTAAAGAGATACCTGTTGGGTTTGATTGATAAGCTACCGATTGAGTAAACAATAAGGATTAGCCGAAATAGTTCGTTGGTTTTTTGGGATTAATATATAATAATTTTTTAATTGCATTAAGGGGTTTGGAAAAGATATTTATACTACTTTACAGGCAAAGTTCGCCAAGGCATAATAAACAAAGTAGTATAATTTATGTTAATTTAGGGGAGGTACAAAATGAGGTTTAGTAAGTCAAAAAGCATAGTGAGTCTTATGCTAATTCTATCTATGGTGTTATCTACACTTGTCATTTCTAATGGAGCAACTTTGGAGACATCAGACTTTCAAGAAGTTTATGAGCAACGAACAAAACTTATAGCTTCTTTGCATGAGGCAGGTATGATTGACAAAAGTACTGCTTTGAATCTATTTGATACCATTGCAAGTACAGATGAAAGAGCTGAAAAGACTGTAGAAAGGTTTTATGAGGAGCCGGAGCCAGGACCTGCGCCGATTGCTTTGAGTACATCTGAAAATGAAAGGGTGTACGCATATGCAGAAACAGAAGATTCTTTTCCTTTTTGTTATGGAGATGTAAATGGTGATAGTAGCATAAATAGTACAGATTATGCATTATTGAAGAGATTTCTTCTTTCCACTGCTGATCTTACTTCAACATATGGCAAAATTGCTGCCGACATTAATCTTGATGACAATATAAATAGCACCGACTATACCGTATTGAGAAGATACCTGCTTGGTATTATAAACGAACTTCCATTTACTGACCAATCAAGCAGTATTGTTTCTGCATCTACATATGAAGAGTTAAAAAGCAGGTTGGGTGTAGAGCTGAAAAAACATATACAAGTTATAACAGCAATATATACTGGAGAGGTTGATAATCTTCAACAAAATGTCAAAGAAATTTTAAGTGCTTTAATGCTTGAAAGTGGAATAAATGGAAGCATAGGCAAGTATTCATTTAGTGCTAGTGGACAAGCAGGAAGTATGGCACTTAGATTCAGATTTGAATATAAAGAAAGTAGCACTACAGATATGGATATGCTAAAACAGAGAATCATGCAATATATGCAGTCATATCAGACCAGTGTAAAAATTCCCATTGGCACTAATATTGATGAGGTCATACAAAGCCTTGAAGGAATTATCAGCCAAATCTTGGAGGATGATGAGTACCTCAAGGAAAAGTATAGAACTATGAGCGGAAAAATAACTTCAGGACAGGATTCCTATGTGCTTGAGTTGAGTTTTGAATATTCTACAACAAAAGAACAGGAGGATTTTGTAACATCCAAAACAAGAGAAATATTGCAGGAAATACTTCGTTCTGATATGGATGAAAGCCAGAAGGAAAAAGAAATTCACGACTATATAGTTACACATATAGTTTATGATGACGAACTTATAAATGCAACAGCCTATGATGCACTAAGCACTGGAAGAGCTACATGTGATGGATATGCTGAGCTTACATGCAGAATGCTTCAGGAAGCAGGTATTGAATCGGAAATAGTTAAAAGTAGTGATCACGCATGGAATCTGATAAAAATTGAAGGCATCTGGTACCATATGGATTGCACATGGGATGCTGGACTTTATGAGCAGAGAGGTGAATTGCTGTATGATTATTATAATCTGTCCGACACCGAGATGCAGGAATTCCAGAGTTGGAACACATCGGAACATCCAGTAGCCAACACAAGGTACTTTGAGTTTCTTAAGAACAAGAACATGGACAAATATGCACTTCTTTTAAGAGAAATAAGTATCCGGGAGGAAAGAGGAATATTCTTTTTGATGGATAATATAGAAATATATCCCGGAGATTCAAAACGTTTGCCTTACAGAACGATTTTGAAAAGCGATTTGGCACAAAGCTTGATATGGACAAGCAGCGACAGTAGTGTTGTAACTGTTCAAGATGGTGCAATCAACTCAATTAAAGAGGGGAAAGCTATAATAACTGCAACTGCGGGGGAATATACGGCAAGTTGTACAGTTCATGTAGCAGGTGATGGTGAGGTTGTAGAAGACCCTACCGGAATTACATTTGAAGCTCATCAAATCAGCATGGATGTCAGGGAAACCCGTAAACTGGTTCATTATGCTTTGCCCGCTCGCGGTTATCCCGGAAATATAATGTGGGTAAGCAGCAATCCCTATATTGTAACTGTAAAGGATGGCTATGTAACTGCATTTTCTGAAGGAGTTGCAGAAATAACTGCAATAATGGATGGAGTATATCAGGACAAATGTCAGATCACTGTTTCAAGGAAGATTCCGCTTGACACAAGCAATATGGAATCACAGGTACTGTCCATGGAAGTATTGAAGGAGCTATACAATGAAGATAATACTGCAAGACCGGAAGTAACAATATTTGCAAAGGATGATATTAATAGCACAACAAGTGCAAGAAATGCCTATGGAAGGTTTAAGAGTGTAGCAGGGTTGGTAGGACATGCTGTAGAAATTGAGACGTCTTCAGATTTTGCCTGGGCAGAACTTAGTTTTTCAATAAGTCCTGAAACGCTTGAATTAAATAGATTTGAAGACTTAACAGTTGCCTGGTATGATCCTATAACAGATTCTATAATACCTGTGGAAACTGAAAGAAATGCTGCACAAAGAAAAATAACTGCACGAATAACTCATTTCAGCACCTACATGGTTATAAATAGTTGGGTTCTTGACCAGCTTAAGAACACCTGTGAAAACGTACAAAAACTATACAGGAGCAAACAGGCGGATGTTGCTATAATACTTGATAATAAATGGGCAGAGAGTCTTATAAACGTAAAAAAGAACATGATAAATACGGTGGAAATATTGGATCAAAATCTTGACCTCAATGTTGATTTTATGGTAATAAACAGTGATGGGAGCATAACAAATTACGGATGGTATACAAACAAGGGAAGACCTAAATATGCAGGAGATTACAGCAATATAGAAAAACTTGAAAACATGAAGACATTAAGGCAACTGAAGGAAGATATAGACAATGTCATGGCACCGGGTTATATTGAAGAAAATTATAAAGACGGATTTACTGAAGAGGCGTCGGAAATTTTGACAAGAGCATACACGCAAGCAAGTAATCTTGAAGGTTTCAGAAGCGGTACGTCAAGGTATATATTTGGATTTTCAGAGATAAGAGCGGAAGGCTTTTTTAAAGCAGTCAGGAATTCCATAATGATAAGGGAAAATGAGACTTATGCTTTTATCCAGAGAAACTGCAATTATATATTCAACAAGTATAGCTCCAATGAAGGTCAGGTTGGAATTTTCAATATTTTCAGTGAGCCGATAACAAATTATATAATTGATATGGCAAAAGATAATGTATCAGTTCATTCCACCTATGCAAGAATGGTAGCGGAGAGGTGGGGACGATACAGAAACTCCCTTGAACAAGCTGACAGTTATATTAAGGTGGAAAAAGATCGGTATCTGAATCTTTACGGAATATGTCTCATAGATACACCGGCATATCTGGCAGAGTGTACCGAGGGAGCAGTGAATACTCTGAATCTTATGCTTGAAGGACACACTCTGAGAATGAAGGATGGACAGTACAGTATTGTGGTTAAAAGCGGGGATACGCTTGGAGAGATATCCAGAATAGTAAGCGGTAATGCAGTACACTGGCCTCTAATTCAACAGGAAAACAACCTTGGCAGTACAGTAATAAACCCTGGACAGATACTGGACGTAACTAGGGTGATAAATGATAACAAAATAGCACTGGCAATAGCTGAGAAGCTTACAATGATACCGGAATTGTTTGATTATATAAAGAATACTGCTCCGGTGATACCTGGAGACATTGAGGTGTACAAAGCAAAGAGGAACCTTGAGATTCTTATGAATAAGGTTTTGTACAACACTGGTAAGAAAATGTTTGAGGTGAATATCAGAAATGAAGACGGTTCACTTGATGGAATCTGGGATTCCAAGCTACAGAAAGCTGTCGATATATTTGTGGAAGGAATTGAATTGGAAGGGCTTTATAGTCAAATAGAAGCAGAAGAAGACAGGAAAATGTTGCTTTTTCATTGGATAAAGATGGAGGTTGAACAGAGATCGGTTTTAAGCTATCCGGTACCGAAGGAGTGGTACGAAAGGATTCCTGAAATACCTAGAAGCAATAAAATATATGGAACCATTACGGCTGAGAACAAATATAATTGTCCTGAAGTAAAGGATTATTATATGAAGTACATGTATCCTATAGACAGGGTTCGAAATTACTGGGCTGCAAGCCAAAATATGTTTACTCTCTGGGCGCAGAGGTTGTATGGATTAGCGAGTAATGAAAAGGGGAATTTTGCAACGGGTGTATTGGAAGGATTGTTGGTGGAATATCCTAAAGATATAGTTACCGGTGTATTTGAAGGAATATACGCGATTTGTTCAAGCCCTGAACAAACATTGGAGAGTATAAAGTTTATGCTTAGTGCTCTTGACCCAATAAATGGCGGAGACGAAAGAGAAATATTGATTGCTATGATTCAGCAGGGGATTGAGTCCGGTATAGATGAGTTTATGCAGGGAGATGATTATACCAAAGGTAAGATGATAGGCAAACTCTTAGGTGAAGTTATTACTTGCTTTGTAGGTGTTGTTAAAGGCGTAAAGGCTGGAGCGCAACTCATAAGGGATTTAAAATATGCAGGAACCCTGTCCAATTTCATAAAGATAGGATTTAGAAATGCTGCTGGAAATTTGAAGAGGTCAGCGGATGAGATAGTCAGACTTATAAAGTTGGCAGGTGAAATTCTTGAAGATATTGTAAACTATATAAAGAAAGCTCCTGAAAGAGTATTTGAAATTATTAAATCAATTTTCAGTAAAGACGATGAATTAAAAATTGTCGCAAAGGCATCAGATGGAGTGACGGACGTAGAGGTGGTAATTTCTAGGAGCAAACTCAAAAAAATCCTGATGGATGAAAACGGAATGACGGATGAAGCTGCTGAAATGTCAATTAAAATTGTAGAGGGCGGGTGCTTTTCTGGTGATACCCTTGTTATGACCAGAGAGGGACTTAAAAGAATTGATAAGATTGAGGAAGGCGATTATGTATTATCAAAAGATGTAAATTCCGGTATAATAGATTATAAAGAGGTTGAGACAGTTTACGTTAAAAGCACTTACGAGTATGTACACCTAAAATTTGGTAATGAGGAAATTAGAACAACCGCTTCACATCTGTTTTTTACATACAGCGGATGGTGGAAGGCTGCTGAGAATGTTGAGGTGGGAGACAGTATACTTACTTCTGAAGGTGGTTTTGAGACAGTTACTGGAGTTGACATCGAAGGACTGTACCAACCTGGCAAGATTTATAACCTGAGTGTTGAGGATTATCATACTTATTTCGTTGGCACAAATGGCTTGTTGGTACATAATAA
>CAYPCH010000139.1:0-9105 GCA_964409165.1 uncultured Oscillospiraceae bacterium
TATTACTTCCACTTTTTTGCGTCGCTATTTGGCTTCAAATAAGCGTTAAGCAAAATTGGGACAATTGTATTTACGGTAATTGATCAAGCGTGGAATAAGGAGCCTGGAATAGGTGATTTGCCAGATTTATTGGGGATTAGCGGTTATTATAATAAGAGGGTAGCAATAGCTCTTGAAAAATCTAAATTAATAGATGATTCACTATATAAGTACCTTGTTGCTGCTGGTCAATTCTTATTGGAGGAAGGATCAAGAGGGAAATTTATTGATAATGTTACTTCCTTACGAAATGAGATAAGTGATAAGCCATATTCTATCTATGGCACAATTGCTGAAAATAATGCATACAAGCAATCCTTGATTGGTTATATAGAAAGAATATGAATGTGAATTATGACCAGTCGGTTTCTGATATGAATTTTTTCTTAAACAGGATAGATGATAAATACAAATAAAGAGGTGTAAAGGTCGTGAAAAACAAAGTATTTCTTTTGTTAACACTTTTCCTACTGATATCCTTATCTGTAGGTTGCATAAGCAAAGAATTTGATTCGAATTATAAACAGTTTAAAGAATCATATATCTTGGCTACTGATTTTCTTGATAGTGATAAAGATTCGCTTAAGGCATTGAAAAATATGGATTTAGATTCCTTTGAAAATGAGCTTAAGAAGATGAAAGAAACAATGGATAGTATGAGCACTGAAACAAATTCAAAAGGCGAAAAAGGGATTTATGGGAATGTAAAAAATTACTATGAGGGATTGGAATTCCTATTGTATGCCAATAAAAATTTTGACAAACTTACCACTGAAGAAAAAAGAAAAGTTTATGTTGAGGCTATTTTTGCATCCATGAATAGGAAGAGTATAAAGCGGGGTGATGAGTAATGGTATGTAATTTTAATTTTGTGGGAAGTGCAATATAAACAATTGGAAGTGCTATTTTTGATTCCTTCCTTTTTTAGTTAACCCTTTGTTCAGCAATCAGAAGATCTACCACCCTTCCATAGCTTCTTACACCATCATCCTGCATATTTGCTTTAAGATATGTATCGTTAACGGATGAAGAGAAATCCTGAACAGGGGACTCATATTTCTGCCAGTATTTGCTTATGGCGTTGAGATCCCTTAAAACTCCTTCAGATAAACTATTGCGGATTTCGGTGTACGTATCCCTGTTATACCCATAAAGAGCATTAGTCGCATATTGCAGAGCCATCAATGAGCCGGAATACCTAAAGTCATCATCGGGGTGAAGGCTGCATGTAAAGTAAGCTATGTAATTTGCTTCATCTTCTCTTGAAAATCCTCTCTGGTGAGCCATTTCATGACATGTTGTAAAAGGAATTTCGCATTCCGGTATGGATATATTTATATTTGCTTCACCGGTATAAGGAAAGTATACACCCTCTATACCTGTATAAGACATGAGTTCGGATAAGAGAACGCCCTTAGGTCTGCTATAATATCCTGCAAGCTCGGGAATTAAACTGCCCGCCTCTTTGTAGCCCTTGTGAGCCCGGGTAAGTGCACCCCCAATGTTTGAGGATAATGTCATAACACCTTGACTGTCTTGTTGAACCAAGTTTCTGAGCTCATTTGTACGTGCGGATAAATTGCGGCATACGGCTGTTAGTTCTTCTATTGAAGCAGGCTCCATATTGTAGTTGGCAATTTCTGAAAACGGGAGTCTGTGATAGTTTAACCCCCATAGAAAGACAAAAATAAAATATATTATGCTGACTGTTGAGAGTGCAGTTATGAGTGAATTTAATAGAATGTGAGAGAGCTTCGATATGTTTTTTTTAATTTTTACAATCAGGGATATAGTTTTAAACAGTATAAATGCTATAGTCGCAATAAGCAGTATTTCGGCAACAGAAAAAGGCACCAGACCCATTATGGCATTCAAGGGAACGGAAAGAACCCTGTACAGTTTTTTTGAATACAGGCCTTCAACAATACCTGGAGCCATGGATGAAATATATAAAATAAAATATCCTGCAGGTATAAGAATTAGCAAAAGTATTTTTTTAAGCAGTATTCTCACAGTCATACCAACCTTTTAGACAAGGTGACGGTTCTCTTGTCTGCTTTTTAGGCCTCTTGGAGTGAAATGAAAGAGGCAAAATTGAGTACCCTCGACGGGAACTCAATTTTGAGTCAGTGAGTCAGAGAACCGTCCCCTGACTCATTCGAGGTATTGCAAAAAAGTATCCCGGCTAATATTTACAGCACCTAAAGACTCAAGATGCTTTGAATATACTTGGCAGTCTATCATCAAAGAACCTTTATTTTCAAGTTCCCGGGAAAGTGTAATAAGGGCGGTTTTTGATGCGTTATCCATAATGGAAAACATAGACTCTCCGCAGAAACATCTTCCAAGAGCAACTCCATAAAGTCCGCCGACAAGAGAGCCTTCAAACCAGGTTTCAACAGAATGGGCGAAACCCAATTCATGAAGCTTACAGTAACCTTCTATCATATCAGGTGTTATCCATGTATTGTCTTTCCTGAGTTCGCTGCATTTGGTTATCACATCTCTGAAGCGTGTATCGAAAGTAACCTTGTAAAGGTCCTTTCTTAAGAACTTTTTCATAGACTTTGAGATAATGATATTCTCAGGGAAAAGTACAAATCTAGGGTCAGGAGACCACCACATAATGGGTTCGTTTTCCATAAACCACGGAAATATTCCATTGCGATAAGCAAGGAGAAGTCTCTGAACCGACAGATCGCCTCCAACTGCAAGTATACCATCCTTGTTTGCAAGGGTCGGGTGCGGAAATAGTAATTCTTTTGTAAGTCTGAATACCGGCATCAATTCATCACCTTTTAAGTCTTTTTGCTTATTTTAATTTCGTCATCAACTACGTCAATTACAGCAATTCCGCCGTTTGATAGTTCGCCAAACAAAACTTCATCAACAAAGTAGGTTTTAATCTTTTCCTGTACCACTCTTATTATCTCACGTGCACCGTAAGCAGAGGATAAACCCTTTTCTGCAATCCATTTATAACACTTTCTTGTTGCTCTTATCTTGATATTCTTAGACTTTAATTTTTCTGCAAAGTTTTTAACTGCTTTTTTAGCAATTAAAAGTGCCATATCTTCATTAATATGATTGAATACTACAATTTCATCAAGCCTGTTTCTGAATTCGGGAGAAAACAGACGCTCAATTTCTTTTGTTATTGCACCTCTGTCAATATTGCGACTGTCAAAGCCTATCATGGTTCTTCCTACTTCCCTCGCACCTGCATTGGAAGTCATAATGAGAACTATATTTCTGAAATCCGCTTTTTTGCCGTTATTGTCGGTCAATGTAGCATAATCCATGATTTGCAGAAGCACATTGAATATATCCGGGTGTGCTTTCTCAATTTCATCAAGAAGCAGAACACAGTAAGGGGTCTTCCTTATAGCATCGGTAAGAAGCCCACCTTCTTCGTATCCCACATAACCGGGAGGTGCGCCGATCAATCTTGCTACTGTATGTTTTTCCTGATATTCACTCATGTCAAACCTTATGAGCGGCACAGCAAGTACCGAAGCCAACTGCTTTGAAAGCTCGGTTTTACCAACCCCGGTAGGACCTACGAAAAGCAGAGAAGCCACAGGCTTGTCATTTTCATTAAATCCGGCCCGGGATCTCTTTATAGCCCTTGTAACAGTTTCTATAGCATTGTCCTGACCAAATATTTCAGATTTAAGTTTTTCATCCAGTTTTTTCAATTGCATTATTTCATTGGTTGATACGCTTTGTTCAGGTATTTTTGCTATGGAAGATACCGTTCTTTCTATATCCTTTGGAGTAATTGCAATAGTATTGTTCTCGTTTTCGGAGTGAAGCCTCACGTAAGCACCGGTTTCATCAATTACATCTATAGCTTTATCGGGAAGGTGCCTGTCATTGATATATTTTGCTGCAAGTTCTGCAGCAAGACGGAGAGCTTCATCCGAGTACTTGACATTGTGGAAATCCTCATATCTGTCCTTAAGTCCAAAAAGTATTTTACAAGTGTCCTCAATGGATGGTTCCGGGACATCAATCTTTTGAAACCTTCTGGATAGAGCTCGATCCTTTTCAAAGTATTTCTTGTATTCTTCATAGGTTGTAGAGCCAATAAAGCGCAAATTGCCCTGTGTAAGGAATGGCTTTATTATGTTGGAGGCATCCATTGCTCCGTCGGATACAGCGCCAGCCCCCACAATTGTATGAATCTCGTCTATATATACTATCGAATTATCCTCAAGCTGAATCTCGTTGAGTACTTTTTTTATTCTTTCTTCAAAATCACCCCTGTATTTTGTTCCCGCAACAAGGCTTCCCATGTCCAAATAATATATTTTGCTATCTAATAAGGCTTTAGGCACTTTATGCTCTACAATCATTTTTGCCAAGCCTTCAGTTATTGCGGTTTTACCTACACCCGGATCTCCCACATGGACGGGATTGTTCTTCATTCTTCTGGACAGAACTTGGATTGTACGTTCTATTATATCTTCCCTTCCTATGAGAGGATCTATTTTGCCTTTTCTTGCCTTCTCCGTCAAGTCTATTGTAAAGCCACTTAAAAAATTGCTTTTACTATCAGAATATGCCGAGTCTCCAGTATATTCTTCATCAGGATCCGTTTTCGGATCGACAGGTTTTAAAGACGTATCTTTGTTTTTAGGAACTAAAGAAATACCATGGGAGATGTATTTTAAAACATCTATCCTCTTGATACCGTTTTTTTGAAGAATATAATTGGCAAAGGATTCCTTTTCACCGTAAAGGGCTACAATTATATCGCCAATATAAATAACATCCTTGCCTGACGAGAGGCACTGGTATGCAGTTGCTTGCATAATGCTGTTAACTCCTAAAGATTCTAACGGTTCACTGTCTTCAACAATAGACATGTTGTTTTTGAAGAATTCTGTTAAATCATTTTTAATGCTATCGATATTACCACCGCAGTTTTCAATAATAGACGCACCCTCATCAAAGAAAAGAGATGCGTACAGTATATGCTCAGGTGTAAAATACTCATGTTTGTTGTGCTTTGCTTCATTATAAGCAGATATAAGTATTTTGTTTGTTATATTGTCAAGCTTCATACTTTTCCACCATCCTTTAGGAATATTCAGAATATGATTTCCACTACTATTCTAGCTTAACATTTATTTAAAGCAAAATAGCGACTTAATAAGTGGAAGTAATATTTCATTCATTCCTTAATATTAGTCCCTCAAAAGAATTACTATGAAACATCCATATTGAATGCAATAAAGATTTACATCGCATTTCAATTTCCTTAATACAATATCACAAATACAATACCACAAAAAACAAACTTTTCAATGTATAATTATTTTCGTGATTAGCCCGGTAAACTGCCATACAATTTTATTTTCCTCTTACTCAGGCTCCATTACGGTTACCAAAGGAAAATCTCTTTCTTTTGCCAGTTGATCTACCTGGGCAATTTTTGTCTTTGCTATATCATAGGTGTATACACCCACGATTCCCTTACCTTTTTCATGTACATCAAGCATAATTTTACTGGCTTCGGCAGGGCTTTTATGGAATACCGAAATAAGAATCTCAACTACAAAATCCATTGTTGTGTAGTTGTCGTTTAAAAGTATAACCCTGTATAAATTAGGTCTCCTGTACTCTGTTTTAATATCTTCCTTAATGATTGTCTTTTCACTCACAAAATGCCACTCCTATCAGAAACATCTACAATAAAATTATAACAAAATCACCATGGACAAAGCAATAAGTATTACAAACTACAATCAAGAGATTATCCGTGGTTGTAAAATTTACCAATTTACAACAAGAAGCTTTCTTTCAGCATAAGCAAAATTTTGTACCCTCGATGGTACAAAGTTTTACTAGACCTCTTGGAGTGAAATGAAAGAGGCAAAATTTTGTACCCTCGATGGGTACAAAGTTTTACTAGGCCTCTTGGAGTGAAATGAAAGAGGCAAAATTTTGTACCCTCGATGGGTACAAAATTTTACTTGATTTTTAGAACTCTAAGAGAGTTAAACACTGCGAGGAGAGTGACTCCTACGTCAGCAAAAACAGCTTCCCACATGGTGGCGATTCCTCCTGCACCAAGGAACATGACAACAGCTTTTATACTAAGAGCCAATATTATATTCTGCCAGACAATACTTCTGGTTTTACGGGCTGTTTTGAAAGCCTCAAGAAGTTTTGAAGGCTCATCGGTCATCAAAACAATATCTGATGCTTCAATTGCCGCGTCAGAGCCCAAGCCTCCCATAGCAATTCCTATATCGGCTCTTGCAAGGACAGGGGCGTCATTTATGCCATCGCCGACAAAAACAACCTTTTCCTTTCGGTTATTTTTTTGAAGTTCCTCAAGCTTTTCAACTTTCTGGTGAGGCAGAAGTTCAGAGTATACTTCATCAAAATTCAGCCTTTTCGCGATATCATTTGCAGTTTTTTTGCTATCACCCGAAAGCATTACAAGTTTACGTATACCCAATTTCCGAAGCTCTTTGGCTGTGTATTCCGTGTCTTCTTTAAGTTGGTCGGATATAAGGATGTATCCTGCATATTTTTCATCAACCGATATATGCACTACCGTTCCCTCAATATGGCAGGTATCGTGTTCGATATATTTATTAAGATGAAGAAGCTTGTCGTTTCCGGCAGTTATTTCCATGCCGTTAACCAATGCTTTAATGCCGTGACCCGGTATTTCTTCAAAGGACTGTATATTTGCTGTGTCAATACTATCGTTGTATTCTTGGAGTATAGATTTTGCTATGGGGTGACTGGAATGAGATTCAGCTAAAGCTGCATACTCCAATACTTCATCCTTTGTAAAACCATTCGTCGAAACAATTTGAGAAACCTTGAAGACACCTTTTGTAAGGGTGCCGGTTTTATCAAATACCACAGTATTAACACTGTTAAGACCTTCAAGATAATTGCTGCCTTTAACAAGTATTCCCCTTTTTGAAGCGCCGCCAATTCCGCCGAAGAAGCTTAGAGGAACGGACACTACAAGTGCACAGGGACATGATACAACTAAAAATATAAGAGATCTGTAAAACCAATCCCCATAATTATAACTTCCTGTTAACACTGGAGGCAATAATGCTATAGCAAGAGCTGTGATAACCACAAACGGGGTGTAATAACGTGCAAACTTGGTTATAAAGTTTTCTGTGGGAGACTTGCGCGATGCAGCATTCTCGACAAGATCCAGTATTTTTGAAACAGTGGATTCCTGGAAGCTTTTTGATACTACAACTTCAAGAACCGAGTTTTGATTGATAAAGCCACTTAAAATTTCATCTCCCGTTTTTACGCTCCTAGGAACGCTCTCACCAGTAATGGCAGAGGTATCTACCATTGAGCTGCCGATCACAACGGTGCCGTCCAAGGGTATTTTTTCGCCCGGTTTTATAATAATTATATCACCGGGAACTACTTCAGACGGATTAACTTTTTTTATAACTCCATCTACCTTAAGGTTTGCATAATCCGGTCTGATACCAACAAGTGACTTGATAGATCTTCTTGACTTGTTTACAGCTATATCCTGAAGAAGCTGACCGGTTTTATAAAACAGCATGACAGCTGTGGCCTCAGGAAACTCCCGAATAATAAAAGCACCAATTGTAGCAATGCTCATAAGAAAGTATTCATCAAACAATTGACCACGTGCAATATTCTTACCGGCCTTTATTAATACGTCACTGCCGATTATAATGTAACTCAGCCCAAATATTGCAAACTCTATCCGTGAGGGTGCTTTTACAATAAGACCGACGGCAAATAATATGCTGCTTAATATAAGAAATAGAATATCCTTTTTTATATTATATAAATTCACAGTATCCTGAATACCTTCAATTTTTGAATTAAACTCCATAACTTCTACATCAGGCTCATGATTATTTACAACAGCTCTAATTTTTTTAAGCATGTCATCTGCAACGTTTTTATCTGCAACTTTTATATTAAGTTTTTGTGTTGCAAAAACAATTTGTGCCGAACTTATACCTTCCACAGTGTTCAGGCTGTCTTCAATTTTTGCTGCACAGCTCGCACAGCTAAGACCTTTTAATTCATAGGTTTTTTTGTCCATATCATTGACCTCCAAACTTACGTATGAATATATGCTCATATGTTATAATTTGATTTTATACTCACATATATGATTTGTCAATAGGGTTTGTTACATCAAAAATATTTATTAAAATAGCAGAAAAAATTTAGCAACATGTAAAGAAAACACATAATAGCAAATCTTTAGACTTAGAGGGCTTTTGTGACTTTAAACCGCACAAATTATATCAAACTTTTACACTTATAAGAAAAATAAAAGGCACAATAATGTTGCTAAATTATGACTAATATTATATAATCGACGTGGGGAAAAATTAAAAAGGGTCGCCGTGACCTGTAAGTGCAGGAACACTTACAGGCTTACGCAGGTGAAGTAAGCACCTACATATGTAGCATATGCTACCACAAGCAACCTTATGTTATTATAGTACAGTTTTTTTATATTTTCAATAACATAAAAGTACATGTGTAGGTTTTGGCCTACGCGTGTACTTTTTAATTTTTCCCCTTCAAAGAAAATTTTGAGGGGGAAAATATAAATGATAAACGAACCGAAAAAGTGGAAAGGGTTTGAAGAATTTCTTACTGGTTGTGAAATTGAGCGTCTTGACCAACTTGATTACAAGCTGGAAAATTCTAAAGACTTTCATACCCTTTCCGAAAAAGAAAACGAGATTTTAAACTTATTAAAATCAAAATTATCCGATGAAGCAAAGGATCTTCTGATAAAGCACACAAGCATATTGTACGACATGATGTATTTGAAGTCCTGCTTCTTCTACAAGCACGGCTTTAGTGATTCACTCCTTTTCACCAAGTCGCTTTTAGGCGACAAAGGGGACATCCACTTGAATGTCAAAATACTGTAAATTGCAAGCTTTCTTTAAGTATTATTTAATTATTAAGCTACTAAACAAAGAAGCTCGCAATTACAAGTATTAATAATATATATAAGTTACGATAAAGATTCTACATTTTAAGGCATAACCTGTCGATAAC
>CAYPCH010000140.1:0-9091 GCA_964409165.1 uncultured Oscillospiraceae bacterium
TGCATTAGTGGCAAAGAGCCCATAAATACTGTGGGAAAGTTGAGTAGATAAGTTAAACTCCATATTAATTATTTGAAAATAGGGGTGGTTTGAATGGAATACTTGAAAAATATGCTTCTGAGAGAATCTGTACGTTTTATTGAGATGTGCCAAATTTATGTTTTTAAAGGGAAGATATCCCTCGAAACCTATATATCTCTTTCAAACATTAAGCTGGATTTTATTAAGGATGTACTGGTAACAGAAAAGAAAGACATGTTAATTGATAAAAAGTTTTCAAATAGAATTGCCAAGCTGATTAAGGTTGATAATTTTATATATAGAATGCATAATAATGCAGTTGTCTGATAACCACATCATTATGAAAGTATAAGGATTCTAAATCGGGATCCTTTTTTGTTAGGGCTTCTTGGAGTGAAGCGAAAGAGGCAAAACTCCCGTACCCTCGATGGTACGAAATTTTGTTAAGCCATTTCCTGAAAGGAAATCCAGCAAAAAGGTGAGGGACTCAATGTCCCGAAGCTTTTTATTGTCATAAAGTCTATTCATTTGGTATGTATATTGCAATAAACATTTTACATTAACTTTGGATATTGCAATCTATAGAATAAAATTTCTATTCTATAGAGATTGACTTAAGAATATAATTATATGAATTGACTTATATGGTTTTATGAAATATGTAAAGTTCTTTGGAAATATAGTTGGAAATATTTCACTCACTTTTTATCTAAAGTTTGGAGGTTACGAACCATGCAGGAAATAGTAAAACAGATTTCCAGGAAATACGATTTTAATATCATCAATATTTATCCCTTGAGGGATTTATTTATTATTGAGAGTTCTTCAGGAAAAAAATACTTAAGAAATATAAAGCTTTCTCCTGAAAGAATAATGTTCATACATGGGGCAAAAGAGCACTTGTATGCCAATAGCTTCATAGACCTTGACAGATTTATATGTACAAGGGATGACTATCCGTTTATATGTATAGACGGTATTTATTATACTGTTACAGAAGCTACAGAAGGGCGTGAATGTGACTTTGGCAAAAGGGAAGATGTCATAAAGGCATCAAAAGCACTTGCTAATTTGCACATAGCTTCAAGAGGCTATATAACGCCTCTTCAGAGTATAGCAAGAGATGACCTTGGAAGACTGCCCTTCTATTTTTTAAAAAGACTTGATGAGATAAAGCGTATAAAAAAAGTAGCACAGAGGGAAAAAGGAAAGTTTGATTATCTGATATTGGAGTATATAGACTATTTCTATGAACTAGGTGAAGATGCAATAAAAAGATTGTATAACTCAAAGTACAATGATTTGGTGAAAAAAACCAGAAGAGAAGGTTTGTTTTGCCATCACGACTATACGCACAGTAATATAATATTTGATGGAAACAAAACATCGGTTATAAACTTTAATTTTTGTAGTTTTGAATTGAAGGTTTATGATATTGCAAATCTTTTAAGAAGAAAAATGAGAAAGTGCAACTGGGATTCAAAAGAAGCTAAAGTTATAATTGATTCTTACGCATCAATAGAACCAGTTTCGATGGACGAATTTATAATTATGAAAATTATTCTGCAATTCCCACAGAAGTTCTGGAGAGTGATAAACAAGTATTACAACAGCAGACGCACCTGGAGAGAAAAAAACTATTACTCAAGGATTTATGAAGCAATTGAAGAAATTGATTACCACAAACGGTTTTTAGAAGAATTTGACCTATAAAATATTCAAGACCAGGGATTAAAAGAGAGGAATGATAAAATACAACTCAATTGCTATTTTCGTGAGAAAAGCTTTTTGAAGCCAAATAGTCATACGAAAAAGTAAAAGGAATATTTCACTCACTCCTTATTATTAAAATAAACCGCTTATAACCCCATCGGTGTCTATATCTATTTTTTCTGCAGATGGAGTTTTAGGAAGTCCCGGCATTGTCATAATATCACCTGTTATTGCTACAATAAAGCCTGCACCGGCGGATAGTTTAATTTCTCTTACAGTTATATCAAATTCATCGGGTCTTCCAAGCAATGAAGGGTTGTCCGATAAAGAGTATTGTGTTTTAGCCATACACACAGGATATGTTTCGAATCCCGTACCTTTCAACTTCTTAATTGCTTTATCGGCAGCTGGTGTATAAATTACACTTTTTGCTCCGTAGATTTCCCTGGCAATGGTTTCGATTTTCTGTTTTATGGAGGTATTCAATTCATAGAGTGGCTTAAATGCTGAGGGTTCTGTTTTTAAAAGCCTTATAAGCTTTTCTGCCAGTTCCTGACCGCCTTCCCCACCTTTTGCAAAAACCTCTGAGAATGCTACTTCAATATTCATATTCTTGCATCTTGTTTTAATATATTCTATCTCTTCATGCGTGTCGGTGTTAAAATGGTTTATGGCAACAATCACAGGCACATTAAACTTCCTAAGGTTTTCTATATGCTTTTCAAGGTTGACAAAGCCTTTTTTCAGGGCGTGAATATCTTCAATGCCCAACATATCTTTCTTAACACTACCGTTAAATTTCAAAGCTCTTATTGTTGCTACCAATACAACAGCATCCGGTTTTAGATTGGCATAACGGCATTTGATGTTAAAGAATTTTTCAGCGCCCAAGTCGGCACCAAATCCTGCTTCCGTGATGCAGTAGTCGGCAAGTTTAAGCGCCAGTTTTGTAGCCATTATACTGTTGCATCCGTGTGCTATATTTGCGAATGGTCCGCCATGCATAAGAACCGGTGTATTTTCCAAGGTCTGAACAAGGTTCGGCTTTATTGCATCCTTCAGTAACAGTGTCATAGCACCGTGTATTTTTAGATCTTTTGTAAATACTGGCTTTCCTTCTTTACTGTAACCTATTAAAATCCTCCCCAGACGTTCCTTCAAATCTGTGAGATTCTCAGATAGGCATAATATGGCCATGACTTCTGAAGCAACTGTTATTAAAAATCCATCCTCCCTAGGCATACCGTTTACTTTGCCGCCAAGACCGACTACGATATTCCTGAGAGCTCTGTCGTTCATATCCAGCGCTCTTTTCCATATAATCTGCCTAGGGTCTATATCAAGTTCATTTCCCTGATGTATATGATTATCAATAGCAGCGGACAGTAAATTGTTTGCTGCTGTAATTGCATGCATATCGCCCGTAAAATGCAGGTTTATGTCCTCCATAGGAACAACCTGTGAGTATCCTCCTCCAGCGGCACCGCCTTTAACTCCCATAACAGGACCTAGAGAAGGTTCCCTAAGGGCTATAATCGCTTTTTTGCCTATTCTGGCCATTGCCTGACCAAGACCTACAGTCGTAGTAGTTTTTCCTTCTCCAGCAGGAGTAGGGTTTATTGCAGTAACAAGTATAAGTTTACCGTCCTTATTGTTTTTTACTCTTTTCCATAGGGTATCAGGAAGCTTGGCTTTATACTTTCCGTACAACTCCAGTTCATCCTCAAGTATTCCTAGTTCATCTGCAATTTTGTTAATTGGCTTCATTTCACATGATTGTGCAATTTGAATATCTGTAAGCACTTTTAATACCTCCCTTGGGACGACCTGCCAGTAGCCAGAAACATCTGTATTTTGTTTGTTGATTTGTACCCTTATCATTTGCAATATATTTATTATAACTCTATTTAAGCATTTTTCAACAATAAAATTTGAATTTGTGCCATATCGCATTCAATGTATATTAATCACGAAAATAAATTTACATTGAAAAACTAATTTTCGTGATATTACACAGAGGAAATTGAAATGTGATATAAATTCTTTATCGCATTCAATGTAGCACAAAATTTATTAAACAACATATTATGTATAGTAGGAACGATTTGTAAAAAGCAGGTGACATTATGGGGGATTTAAAAATAGGAGACATAGTTGCAAGAAAATCATATGGGTCTGATATATTATTTAAGGTTGTTGATATCGTAAAAGTTGGCAATAACAAAATAGCTATACTTAATGGACTTTGCTACAGACTTGAAGCTGATGCGCCGGAATCAGACCTTATTGTACAGGAGGACTCACATGTAAGAGAGTATAGTGCACGTATTGCAAGTGCAGTTGATATGAAACTGAGAAGTGTGAGTGAATCAAATATGAGAAGTACGCACATGGGTTTACCAAAAAAAAAATTCTATCGCCATGATCGTGAAAGAAATACAAAAAAGTTTTCAAGACCAGGCAAGGTGTTGCATGTAGACAGCGATAGAGACTATCTTGCAACCTGTCTTGAGCAGTACAGTAAATTTGGCATAGAGGCTGTAGGTGCATATGTAAAAGAGAAGGATCAACCTTTAAGAATATTTGATTTGCTAAAGAAGCATAAGCCGGACATTCTTGTGTTGACAGGACATGACGGGTTTGTAAAGGATAAGAAAAGCATTCTTAATCCTGACAATTATAGAAACTCAAAATATTACATAGAGGCTGTAAAAGAAGCAAGACGGTATGAGGGAAACCTCGACAGTCTTATTATATTTGCAGGTGCATGCCAGTCAATGTATAATCAAATTATTGAAGCTGGTGCAAATTATGCAAGCTCGCCTTATAGGGTATTGATCCATGCATTGGATCCTGTATTTATATGCCAAAAGGTTGCGTTTACAGGCATAAATAGTGTTCTGGCTCCGCAATTGGTTATCGAGAAAACCATAACAGGTTATAAAGGTATTGGAGGTGTAGAAACTCGCGGGAAATATAGAGATGGATATCCTATGGAGCCTTACGGCGATAAAAACTGAAAAAAAAAGCTTGACACAAACAAATTTTCCTTGTTATAATATATATTTTTTTGACAAGTACTCCTTTATGTGATATAATGACCTCAAACAGAAGATGAGGTGATTCAATAATGGAGAAAAGCAGCCTGTTTCAGATTAAAAAAGATATAGAAACCTGTGTTGGGCAGAAGATACAGCTAAAAGCCAATAAAGGTAGGAAAAAGGCTTTTATTAAAGAGGGAATACTTGAAAACACCTATCCTAGCATCTTCATAGTAAAATTTGAAAATGATTATGAGGCTACGAGGAGAGTATCTTACAGTTATACGGATATTTTAACTAAGGCTGTAGAAATAGTCGTATGTAAAGATAACAGAAAGATACAGGTAAGTTAAGGTGCTAAATGTATAGAGGAAAAAAAATTAATTTTAAGACTAAATAAAAAAACAGGAATATTTATTATTATTCCTGTTTTTTTATTTGAGCCATTTCCTGAAAGGAAATCTGGCAAAACGCAAGGGATACGGTGGGTGCTCAATTTGATTAGACCTTTTGGAGTGAAATGGAACAGGAAATCACAAATGCTAAAATTTTTTTATTCTTTAAAAGAATATTTCTTTGGTCTTGCCAATATATATTACTAAGCAGCAATGCGCCTTGAGAAGTAGAACAGTAAATTTATATCAGCCCGGTATGTAGACAAATGCAATTATAGTATTAAAAGGCTACTATCGGTTTGAAATTACAGTTCTTCGTCTCTAGGATGTAATACTAATTATCCTAGGTGTTTAGTGAATGAATATGTTCAAGTAATATTTTTATCAGAGGAGGATTTAAAAATGTCCCTTGAACTTTTAAGAGAATCTGTAAAAGTTAGTAGAGTTGTAGTAGAAGATTCGGCCCAGACTATAGTTGAGCATGATATAATTGTACCGGATGTCAATCCGGATGTATTGAGGGTACTCCTGCTTGATGGAGAAGTACTAGAAAAGAGTTCTGAGGCTGCACAGGATAAAATACTTGTTGAAGGGTCTGTGCGCTATAAAATACTTTATATTTCAGATGAGTCTGAACAAGCTGTAAAGAGTATAAATGCAGTTAGCGACTTTTCATATGGTATGGATATATTAAATGTCACACCTGGCATGAAACCAGAGGTACGTTGCAATATTGAGCATATTGAATATGATATGCTTAACGGCAGGAAGATAAATGTTAAGGTCATACTAAAGCTGAATGCTAAGGTTATTGAATCGGTTGACCGTGATTTGATCAGCGACATTAAAGGGATAAATGATTTACAGGTGCTTAAAGAGGGTACGGAGGTTTACTGTTATCTTGGAGAAAACACAGTGAACTGTACAATAGACGAAGCTATGGAAATACCCGCAGGAAAACCTTCAATAAAAGAAATTTTAAGGAATGATGTAAAAATTATAGGAAAGGATTATAAAACTTCGGACAACAAAATTATAGTGAAAGGTGATTTGAGCATTCTTACGTTGTATATTGGGGACAACGAAGAGAAAAGTATACAGTTTATGGAGCATGAAGTTCCTTTCACACAATTTATTGAGCTTACGGGATTAGGAGATAATTCAGTTTGCGAAGTAAATTATAGAATCCTCAATTACACATTTACTCCGGGGGAAGACAGTGATGGTGAGTACAGGATTCTAAACGGCGAGGTTGTTATAAAGCTTGAAGCTCAGGCAACAGAAAAGAGACATGTTAATATAATTTTTGACGCTTACAGTTTAACCTCAAGAGTAAGCCTTGAAACACAGCCATTTAAAGTGAATAGAGTTATACATCAGGATAAATGCCAAGTTGTGCTTAAAGATATTATTTCTGTTGATGGAGACAGTCCAGACATTTCAGAGGTTTTCAATGTACTTTCAAAGCCTAATCTATTTGAAGTTCGGACCCTCGACGGTACAGTATCGCTGGAAGGCTCTGTTAACAACAGCATTCTGTACATAGCTAATAATACTGATCAACCGGTATTCTGCTACAACAATGAAATGCCGTTTAAGCATAGTTGCGAAATAAAAGATGCCAAGTCATGGATGAAATGTGAAGTTTATCTTGATATAGAGCATTGCAACTATAGTATGGTATCTGAGAATGAGGTTGAAATAAGGCTGGTAGTAAATGTATGCATCAAGGTAATAGATGATATTGAAACGATGCTGATATCAAAGGTTAATGAAAGTCCTATAGAAGAGGAAAAAGTTGAAAAACAGCCCAGTATAACAATATATTTTTCCCAAAAGGATGACAGCCTTTGGAAAATAGCCAAGAAATATTGCACAACAATGGAAGATATAAAGATAGCAAATGAGTTTGAGGATGAGGGAAAAATAAATCCCGGACAGCAAATAGTTATCCCAAGAAAAGTAATATAGCTAATATTATATTAAAATAAAAAGCTTCGTGACTCAATGTCAGAAGCTTTTTATTAGAGCCATTTCCAGAAAGGAAATCCGGCAAAAAGCTTTGTGACTCAATGTCCCGAAGCTTTTTATTAGGTCTCTTGGAGTGAAATGAAAGAGGCAAAATTAAGTACTCTCGATGGGTACTTAATTTTATTGAAAAAAAATTGTATTTTGTATATAATAGTTTAACGTAAGGAATAACTGAGATATTACCGAGCAGTATGGATATGAATTCTATTATACAGGTGAAAAATGGATTATATTACCTTGAATGCGAATGCAAAAATTAACCTTTCGCTTGATGTTTTGAGAAAAAGGGAAGACGGTTATCATGAAGTAAGAATGATTATGCAGACTATAGATCTGCATGATGAAGTTATAGTTGAATCTATCGAAAACGGTATTGAGGTATCCTGCAATAAGCATTGGGTACCTTCGGGCAATAAGAATATTGCATATAAGGCTGCAGAATTGATTATTGAAGAATACGGTATTCAAAAAGGTGTTAGAATAAAGATTATTAAAAATATACCTGTTGCTGCAGGTCTGGCTGGAGGAAGTTCTGATGCTGCCGCGGTTTTAAAGGGAATAAACAGACTGTTTTCACTTGGGATAAGCGAAAATGATCTGATGCTTCTTGGCAAAAAAATAGGAGCTGATGTGCCTTTCTGCATAAAGGGAGGAACCGCGCTGGCGGAGGGAATCGGAGATAAACTTACATCATTGAATCCGCTTAGAGGAATAAGCATCATACTTGTTAAGCCTAAGATTTTTGTATCAACAGCATGGGTATATAACAACCTTGACTTGAAGAGAATAACATCAAAGCCTGATACCGAAACCCTAATAAATGCTGTTGAGGAAGGCAATATTAGCAATGTGGTTAAAAACATGAGAAATGTTTTGGAATCTGTTACAGTGAAAAAACACAGTGTAATTAAAGATATAAAGGACAGCTTGATAAGGTACGGTGCGTTAGGAAGCATGATGAGTGGCAGCGGACCTACAGTTTTTGGCATATTTGAGGACAAGGCATATGCGAAAAATGCATATGATCTAATAAAGTGCGGCAAATGGGAATGTTATTTGGCTGATACATTATGTGAGGAGAGATAAATATGGCTGGGAAGCTTTCAAAAATAAACCTAAATGACTATAAACCTTTGAGGGAAGTAATTTTCAATACTTTGAGGGAGGCTATAATAGCAGGTGAGCTAAAGCCCGGGGAACGCCTGATGGAAGTCAAACTGGCAGAAAAGATGGGAGTCAGCCGTACCCCTGTAAGAGAGGCTATACGCAAACTGGAGCTGGAAGGTCTGGTGGACATGTTTCCACGTAAGGGAGCCCATGTTGCCGAATTATCCGCTAAGGACATAATGGATGTTCTGGAAGTAAGAGCGTCGCTTGACGCACTAGCTACAGCGCTTGCAGCTGAAAGAATCTTTGATGAGGAAATAAAAGAACTAAAGCATGTGCTCACACAGTTTATTTCATATTCCGAAAAGGATAATCTCCAGGGGGTAATTAAAAAAGACGTAGAATTTCATGATTTAATATACCGTGCCTCAAGGAATGAAAGACTTATTCAGATTGCTAGCAATTTGAGGGAGCAGGTTCAGAGATTCAGAGTAATTTATTTAAAGGATTTCAGTAGTAGCAGGGATATTATAAAAGAGCATGAAGCTATTTTTGAAGCTGTCTCGGACAGAGATGTCAAATCTGCCCAAAGGTTGGCTCTAATCCATATAAACAATCAGCAGAAGACAATTATTAAAGCAGCTAAAAATATGGACTAAAGCCTGATAATTTTTAAAAAGAGCCGGAGATGTTGACTCCGCCTCTTTTTAAAGTGCTTATAGTATTTCATAGCCCATCTGGTATATGTGCTTTTTGATATCATGAGGTTTGATATCGGAAGGA
>CAYPCH010000141.1:0-6561 GCA_964409165.1 uncultured Oscillospiraceae bacterium
GATTAGAGATTAGAGTATTAAAGATAATTGATAAAATTATTAAGTATACAAGATAAAAGTACTAAAGATAAAGGTGTTAAAAATACAATTATTAAAGATTATCTGAGGAATGGGGTATTACATGTTACGTAACAGAAAAGCACTAGTAATAACAATAGTTTTGGTTGTTGTAGCAGCATTAATTGTTGTGGGTCTGAATATTGGGAAGAGTAATTCCAATAAGCATATGGCGGGTAAAGATGGCGAAGTTGAAAATTCACCAACGCAAAGCATAAAAAACACAATTGAACCTTCACCTGTAGAGACTCCTTCAAACACAGCCGAGAGCGGTGCGGAGGATGAACAGAGCACTGACACTAAGAATAACGGAGATACTATACCAGAAAAAAAAGAAGTTAAAGCAAAAGCTATTTATCTTACCGGTTCATCTGCAGGAAACAAAACGTTTTTGGCTAATACTATCAATATGGTAAATGCAACTGAACTTAATGCAGTAGTTATAGATGTAAAAGAGGATGGAAGGGTAAATTATAAGTCGGAGGTTGAGCAGGTTAAGGAAATCGGCGCATTTCATGAGCTTTATGATGTTGATTATGTTATAAAGACGCTACATGAAAACGATATTTATGTTATAGCCAGAATAGTTGTTTTTAGGGATAACTATCTTGCAAGAAAGAGGGCAGATCTTGCCGTTAAGAGACCGGACGGCTCCATATGGAAGGAAAATGGAAACATTGCATGGACAAATCCATACAATAGTGAAGTGTGGAAGTATAATATGGCAATTGCCAAAGAGGCTGTTGAAAAAGGATTTGACGAAATACAATTTGATTATGTAAGATTTCCAACAGCAAGAAAATCTGATGTCAATTACGGTGAAAATGTACCATCTAAAGAAGAGGCAATATCAGGATTTCTCGCTGAGTCTGGAAAAGAGTTAAATGATTTGGGTGTTCCTGTTTCAGCGGATGTATTTGCAATAATATGTGAAAGCCCCGGAGATACGGAAGGTATAGGGCAGGTTTTAGAGAGTATTGGGAAAGATATTGATTATATATCCCCAATGATATATCCGTCTCATTATGCAAACAATTCGAAAGGTATGATGGGTAACGGAGTAGGTCAGGGTATAAACGGAGTGCTTTTTACAGCGCCAGATCTGAAGCCCTACGAGGTTGTTTATAATGCACTATTAAAGACAAAGGACAGGATATCGAAGGTTGAGGGATACAGAGCAAATGTCAGACCTTATCTTCAGGATTTTACAGCATCATACCTGCCTGAAGGCTATTATCAGACTTATGGTCCCGAACAGATCAGACAGCAGATAAAAGCAGTATATGACGCTGGATATGAGGAATGGATTCTCTGGAATGCAACAAATAATTATAAAGAAGCTGCATTTTTAAAAGAAGAATAAAAAAGCTTCGGGACATTGAGTCCCTTGCTTTTTGCCGAACGGCTAAACCAAAGGATACTGGGACTAAACTGTGAAATTTAATATATTGGGGCAGAACTGTAGAACTGAATATATTGTTTTGGTGAAGGGACTTATTTCCTATGACAGTAAATATAATAGCGCTTATAATTATAATAGTGGCGCTTTATGCAGTTGCAAAATATAACTTTTCCTTTAAAAATACTATAGGGGCGGGGGTCAATGTAATGTACAATTGTATTAAGTCAGCATCTATTGCAAGAAGAGTTTTAACGGGTTTGTTAATTGCTTTTATCTGTTTTTCAACGGCAGCATGCCATAAAGCAGATATGTTTGTTAACAAGCCTCTGCCGGAAGACATAGCAGGAACTGACGACGGATCGGGTGAAGGGACAGATATTGTACCTGAAGGAGGGGAAGTTGAAGAGAGTCCGTTACCTACTGATGACAATGAACGGGATGTTTCAAAGGATATTAAGGCAAAAGCTTTATACCTTACCGGATGGACTGTCGGTATTCCAGAAAGGGCACAGCACTTTATTGAGCTTGCAAATAATACTGAAATCAATTCATATGTAATAGACATCAAGGATGACGATGGTTATGTAGGTTATAAGTCGGATGTTCAGGCTGTAAAAGACATAGGCGCCTGGAAGAGTAAATACGATGCGGATAAGGTTATAAAGGAGTTTAAGGATAATGATATATACATTATAGGCAGGCTTGTATGTTTTAAAGACCCCATATTGTCATCAAAGAAGACTGAACTGGCTGTAAAGAATATTAACGGAGGGGTCTGGCGGGACAACAATAGTCTTACATGGCTTGACCCATATAACAGGGATTCTTGGGATTATATTATTGATATTGCCAGGGAAGCAGTCAGCAAAGGATTTGACGAGATACAATTTGACTATATAAGGTTTCCTAATGACGGAAACAGTAAAGCAATGAAATTTTTAAGCTCGGATTTGAAGAGGTATGAAGTTATAAATGAATTTATTTCGTATGCAAAAAAAGAATTGCCGGGTGTTCCTTTGTCGGCAGATGTATTTGGAATAATACTTGAAAGTCCTGAGGATACAGAACGAATAGGTCAGTATCTGGAGTTCATAGGAAAGGAAATTGATTGTATATCTCCAATGGTTTATCCATCACATTATGCAGTAGGACAAAAGGTAAACGGTGTGCAGTATATGAAGCCTGACTTGGACCCGTATGGTGTTGTTTATAATAGTCTTGTAAAGGCAAAAGATAGGATATCGCTTGTTGAGGACTATAATGCAAAGGTCAGACCGTATTTGCAGAATTTTACAGCATCGTGGCTTGGCAAGGATTATTACCAGACTTATGGGGAGGAACAGGTTAAACAGCAGATAAAGGCTGTTTATGACGCAGGATATGAAGAGTGGATATTCTGGAGTCCGAATAATAAATACGCAGAATCGGCTTTCGAGAAAGAAACTAGGGAATAAATGTAGAAAGATTCATAAAGAAGTAAAAAGGTTTATAAAAAAAGTATTTATTTAAGAGAAGGGTTTATAAAGAAAATATTTATGTAAGAGAAGGCTTATAAAGAAAATATTTATTTGAAAGAAAGATTTATAAATAATTTATATAATAAATGAAAAATGCGAATAGTAGATAAGTTGTTGTGCTATTCGCTATTTTTTACGCATAATTGCTGTATATATTTACTTATTAAACTTGACTTAAGAATGACAAATGATACAATATACAGTGTTAAAATTTAAATACTATACTAAATATAGTGATAAAAGACAAGGGGGCATAAAGAATGAATTTAACCGAAAATGCCGTTAAAGTCCTTGAAAAAAGGTATTTGTCCAAAGATGAAAAAGGCAATCTTTTGGAAGATGCTGAAGGGATGTTCATGAGAGTGGCAAAAGCTGTTGCAGCAGCAGATAAGGAATATGTTACTGCAAGGCAACTGAAAGAAACAGAAAAAGAATTTTATGAAATGCTGTCAGGGTTGGAGTTCTTACCGAATTCACCGACTCTTATGAATGCAGGACGTCCATTAGGACAGTTAAGTGCTTGTTTTGTTCTTCCCATAGAGGACACAATGGAAGGCATTTTTGAAACAATTAAAAATGCTGCTCTTATACATAAAAGCGGTGGCGGAACAGGGTTCAGTTTCTCAAGGCTTAGACCGAAGGGTTCTTCTGTAAACTCGACAGGAGGTGTTGCTAGCGGTCCTATCAGTTTCATGAAGGTTTTTAATGCAGCAACTGAAGCAGTTAAGCAGGGAGGAACCAGAAGGGGTGCAAATATGGGCATCCTGAGGATAGACCACCCTGATATTATGGAATTCATTGAGTGTAAAAAGGAAAATTCAGATATTACAAATTTTAATATAAGCGTAGGAATTACTGAAGAGTTTATGAACGCCGTTGAAAAAGGACAAGAATATAACCTTGTAGAGCCTCACTCAAAAAAGGTTGTTGGTAGCCTTAATGCGAAAGAGGTATTTGATATTATTGTTGATATGGCATGGAATAACGGAGAACCCGGTATTATTTTTCTTGACAGATTAAACAAGGATAACGTAACTCCAGAGCTTGGAGCTATTGAAAGTACTAATCCCTGCGGAGAACAGCCTTTGCTTCCCTATGAAGCTTGTAATCTTGGGTCTATAAACTTAAGTCTGATGATCAAGAATACAAGCGGAACTCCTGAGGTGGATTATGAACGGCTTGGCGATGTTGTTAAAAAGGCGGTGCATTTTCTTGACAATGTCATTGATGTGAACCAATATCCTCTTCCTGAAATAGACGAGATGACAAGGGGTACAAGGAAAATTGGACTTGGAGTAATGGGATGGGCGGACATGCTTTGCAAGCTCAATATCCAGTACAACTCCCAGAAGGCAATTAGCCTTGCTGAGAATTTAATGCATTTCATTCAGGATGAATCAAAGAAAGCATCTATTGATTTGGCAGAGAAGAAAGGGGTTTTCCCTTATTATGATAAAAGCGTTTTTAAGGATTTGGGAGTCAAGTTGCGTAATGCCACAACTACAACTATTGCTCCAACAGGTACATTAAGTATCATTGCAGGAGTTTCAAGTGGTATTGAGCCATTGTTTGCAATATCTTATATACGTAATGTAATGGATAATGATGAACTTATTGAGGTTAATCCGTTATTTAAGCAAATAGCAGTTATTGACGGTTTTTATTCGGAAGAATTAATGAGAAGGATAGCAAAGAAAGGAAGTATTAGGGGCTTTGAAGAGATACCAAAGTCTACGCAGAATGTTTTTGTCACATCTCATGATATATCTCCTGAATGGCATGTCAAAATGCAGGCGGCTTTTCAAAAATACACTGATAATGCTGTATCAAAGACTGTAAATTTAAGAAATGAAGCTACCAGAGAAGATGTGTACGAAGTATTCTGGAAGGCATACAAGTCCTACTGCAAGGGTGTGACAATTTACAGGGACGGCAGCAGAGACATGCAGGTTCTGAATATCGGCAAGGTAAAAGGAAAGGAAGGAGCAAGGATTGATCATGGAGCAGGCACAGAATCGATTCATAATATTGCTCCAAGGTCGAGACCGGAAATTGCTACAGGCTTTACTGAGAAAGTCAAAATCGGTTGCGGTAATTTATACATTACTGTAAATTATGATGAACAGGGTATTTGCGAGGTGTTTACAAACACAGGTCGTGCAGGGGGCTGTCCATCACAGTCTGAAGCGACGGCCAGGCTTGTGTCTATAGCGCTTCGGTCGGGTGTTGACTATAAACATATAGTTGAGCAGTTAAAGGGGATAAGATGTCCTTCAACTATAAGGCAGAAGGGGCTTAAGGTGATGTCATGTCCCGATGCAATAGGAAGGCTTATTGAGAAAGTTGCCAGTATGCAAAACGGTAATAAGCTTGCTTCAGGCGAAGCAAGTATTACTGAGGAGCAACGGTTCCAAAGGCCGACGGCCAACAACTTTTCGGATCATCAATGCACTGCGGGCAGTGTGATTGAAAAGGATTTGGGTGTTGAAGCAGTTGATGGGGAATCCAAAGCGGCATGTCCAGAATGCGGGAAAGCTGTTGAACATGAGGGTGGTTGTGTGGTTTGCAGGCACTGCGGATTCTCAAAGTGCGGATAGTTAATTTGGATGTTAAGTGAATCAGGGGTGCATCCCCTGACTCACTGACTCATAAGCAAAAAGTCATATATGGGTTTTAGTTCTGTATAACCCTTCTTCAAAATATCAGGCAGTTCCTTTGAAAATGCAAGCTTGAAATCATTTTGTATGCACTGAAAATGAATGTTTTTTCTGTCCAGCCAGGATTTTATGTTTTCCGGCTGATTCGGGAACTTGCTTCTTTTATACATTTCGCCACCTATAACGAATGTGTTCTGCGATTCGTAGAATTTCAATGCTTTAAGGAATGCCAGATGGTTGTTAAGAATCATTTCGCGCATATTGTTCATTGAACATGTTTGTGCACCGTAATAACCTACACCGTAGCTTGACCCGCTTTGGCTTATTTCAAACCAGAAGCAGGGAGATGTAGACATTTGGGATTTATCCCTAAGGAACACAAACCAGACATTATCCCTATAAAGGGTCTTGTCCTTGGAAAAACGGGTGTCTCTTCTGACACGTGAAATCAGTTTTGAAGGTATTGTTAATATCTGCTCGTCTATTTCAGTCATTGTAGGAGCAAGCTCTGTTATAAGCTGCATAAAAGGGTTGTATACATATTGTTTGTATATACTTTTATTGCTTTCATACCAATCCTTGCTGTTGTGCATCCTATTTTCAAAAAGGAATTTCAACGCTTCACTTGAAAATCCATCAAAACTCATATATATCCCTCCTTTTGGGTGAATTCGAAATTAATAATAAATAATTGTATACTGATAATCATTCTGACAGAGAATTAATGTTTTATCAAGTCCGAATGCATATGGGAATAGGTGAAATCAAGATTTTAATGAACATTGATAATGTAATTATGTTAAATTATAATCAATTATAGTAAGGGCAAAGTAAATTATATTCAATTATGTACAATTACATATTGACAAAGTAATTGACTGATAATAGAATTAAGTAAATATTAGTAGTTTAGTGATTAGTGATTAGT
>CAYPCH010000141.1:6661-8727 GCA_964409165.1 uncultured Oscillospiraceae bacterium
TTAGTGATTAGTGATTAGTAGTTAGTGATGTAAAAAAGAACTTGAAGATGAATTTTTATAGGAGGGAATTATGGCGAATTACAAAATAGCGGATTTAAACTTATGGGAATGGGGAAGGAAAGAAATAGAAATTGCAGAAAAGGAAATGCCCGGTCTTATGGCTATCAGGGAAAAGTACGCACCTTTGCAGCCATTGAAAGGTGTAAGAGTTTCTGGTTCACTTCATATGACAATACAGACAGCGGTTCTGATTGAAACGCTGGTTGCATTAGGAGCTGATGTAAGGTGGGCGAGTTGTAACATATTTTCGACTCAGAACCATGCAGCGGCTGCCATAGTAAAAGCAGGTGTTCCTGTATTTGCATGGAAGGGTGAAAGTCTTGAAGAATACTGGTGGTGCACCGAGCAGATGCTTACATTTCCGGGAGGACTCGGGCCGCAACTTATTGTTGATGACGGTGGGGATGCCACTTTATTTATACACAGGGGGTATAAAGCAGAGAACGACCCGTCAATACTGGATGAACCGACAGATAATGAAGAGGTTAAGATTATAAACAGACTGCTCAAGGAAGGTCTTGAAAAGGACAATCAAAAATGGCACAGGGTTGTCAAGGAGTGGAAGGGTGTTTCAGAAGAAACTACAACCGGAGTTCATAGGCTTTATCAGATGATGGAAAGAGGGGAACTTCTTGTTCCGGCCATTAATGTCAATGATTCTGTTACAAAGTCGAAGTTTGATAATCTATACGGTTGCAGAGAATCTTTGGTTGACGGTATAAAAAGGGCAACAGATGTAATGGTAGCTGGAAAGGTTGCTGTTGTATGCGGCTATGGAGATGTGGGTAAAGGTTCCTCACAATCCTTGCGTGGTCTCGGAGCGAGGGTAATTGTAACTGAGATTGACCCTATTTGTGCACTACAGGCAGCCATGGAAGGTTATGAGGTTAAAACTGTAGAGGATACTTTGGGAATCGGTGATATATATGTTACAACAACCGGAAACAAGGATATTATAACCCTGGAGCATATGAAAAGGATGAAGGATCAGGCGATTGTATGCAATATAGGGCATTTTGACAACGAGATTCAGATGTCAAAGCTCAATAACTACAAGGGCATTAAGAGGGTTAACATTAAGCCTCAGGTAGACAAGTATATATTCCCGGAAGGGCATGAAATATTTGTTTTGGCAGAAGGAAGGCTTGTGAACCTCGGCTGTGCCACAGGGCATCCTTCATTTGTAATGTCAAACAGCTTCTCGAACCAGACGCTTGCTCAGATTGACCTGTGGGAGAACAGGGATAATTATGAGCCTAAAGTTTATATTTTATCCAAGAAGCTTGATGAAGAGGTTGCAAGACTTCATCTTGAAAAAATTGGTGTCAGGTTGACCAAGCTTACACAGGAGCAGGCTGATTACCTTGGCGTACCTGTTGAGGGACCGTTTAAGTCAGATCATTACAGGTATTGATAACATTGGTGGCAAAAGCGATATAAACGCTTTGATGGCGAGATATAGTTGACAGACATGTTGTGGGATGGTAAAAGTGTAAACTCCACGTATTAATGTGAGTATTTATCGGATGCGAGTTAACTGCATGGCAGTTGTTTTGAATTAAGAGTATGAGAAGTGTACTTGAGAGAATCCCACAACCTCACTGATACCAGAGAACCCCATCAGTGAGGTTGTGAGATTCTCTGGATAAAGAAGTCGTGAATATATGCTCATAGTATTTTGACATTCAAGTTGATATCTCCTTTGTCACCTAAAAGTGACTTGGTGAAAAGGAGAGAATCGCTGAAGCCGTGCTTGTAGAAGAAACACGATTTCAAATACATCATGTCGTACAGTGCGCTGGTGTGTTTTATCAGAAGATCCTTTGCTTCATCAGATAATTTTGATTTTAATAAGTCTAAAATCTGGTTTTCATTTTCAGAAAGGGTCTGAAAATCTTTAGAATTTTCCAGTTTGTAATCAAGCTGGTCAAGGCGTTCAATTTCACAGCCGGTAAGAAATTCTTCAAACCCTTTCCACTTTTTCGGTTCGTTTATCATTTATATTT
>CAYPCH010000142.1:0-8501 GCA_964409165.1 uncultured Oscillospiraceae bacterium
GAGTCAGTAGGGACGGTTCTTTTTGACTCTTACTATAAGTTCGAGATTGCAGTTTTCTGTTGCTACATCCCGGAAAAGTTCTATAATACTTTGTCCATAAGTTCCTAGATTCTCAATCATAATTTCGGAATTTATAATTACAATTCTTTTTTTGGAAAAGTCTGTTGTAAGGCAATCCCATAAAGCATCCAGATTAGCACCATAATACTCAGGCAATGACAATTTCTCTTTTAAATATGCATGTGTTGTTTCTTTATCAAGCATTCTTGCTCCGTTTAATTTGATTTCTTTCATTGGTTTTCCTCCTGGTATAACTAGTATAACTGCACAAATGTTTTGTAATGATCAGCCGTATAAAATATAAGTCCGTCATTGGAGTAGACTATCCGCTTACTTCCACGATAACCGCCTTTATAATCAATATCACATTCGTAATATTTACGCCCTTCTTTTTTGGGCAAAAGGCCTTCCCTATTTCCGAAAACATCTCCGCCAATGGACATTTTGTCGGTTACCTTCCAGAGGTTGCCCTTTGAATTCTCCCAACCTGCTTTCTGGGCATCCTTTTTTGTAATATAGTTCGGCGGAAGTTCATGAAATATGTTAATGTATACAGCAACTTCATCCTTTGAGGAATATCGCTGTCCCTTTTCCACTTCAGCCCCGGCATCATATGTTTCTGCTGTTTTCGGTGTTTCTACCTTTTTTACTTTTTCTATTTTTTCTACTTTTTCTATTTTTTCTACTTTTTCTATTTTTTCTACTTTTTCTATTTTTTCAGATACTTCTGGTGTTTCCGCTATTTCGGATGCTTCTGGTATTTTTAATGTTTTAGGTGTTTGCGCTATTTCGGATGCTTCTGGTATTTTTGATGTTTTAGGTGTTTGCGATACTTCTAGTGTTTGCGATACTTTCGATGTTTGGGATACTTCGGATTTTTCTGACGTTGTAACTATATCAGCTACTTGCGGTGTTTCTCGCGTTGCCATTGTACCATATGTCTGTAGTGTTTCCGGCGGTTCAGTTGTCTCAGCTGTTTCAACAACTAATAAAGCAGGGCTTGAAGTTGGCACAGGCAAATCCGTTGTATTTAAACTGCATCCAATAAGACCTAACATTAAAATAAGAGCCATTAAAACAATAGATAGATATTTGTTTATTATTTTTGTTTTCATTTTAACTCTCCCTTAGTATACTCTCAAATATACTCTCATTTTCTTTAAATATCCCCCATATGATATTTTAGTTAATGTCTGTAGAAATCCTAAATCCTATGCTCAGACCTTATCCACAAGTCTTATGCTCTGTACCAGACCTTTATTCTTTATGAGTACTTTCAATTAATCTCAAATGTAAGTAATTACTAGTACAGACAATCAATGCTGAGTCAAAAAGAACCGTCCCCGGTGACTCAGCTCACGAATCAGAATCTCGTTATCATGCCTGTCACGTATGGCTATCCTGAAAAAACGCCTGCCAAGAAATCGAAAACCCGATGCATTCCTTATCAATATACCACATTGCGCCATGCTGTCTTTCAACACTTCCGCATCCATGCCGTTATCCGGAAGCTTTGCCAATATAAAATTGGTCTGCGGCTCAAAAACTTTAAGCCCCAAAATGGTGCCCAGACTCTTGTACAACCACTCCTGTTCAGCCCTTAGCCAACTTTGCGTACGTTTCAGGTATTCATCCGCTACTGGCAGAAAGTCAGCTGCACAAGCTGCCAGACTGTTAACCGACCAAGGTTGCTTAATTAAACGCATTTTTTTAATTAAACCTTCATTACCCATTCCATATCCCAAACGCAAACCAGGCACAGCAAAAGCCTTGGTAAAGGCCCTGATGACAAAGAGATTGTCAAATTCTTTTATAAATCCGGCAATTGAATTTTCTGTCCCCCCAAGGGTTAGCTCAATAAAAGCTTCATCTACAATAACCGTAACACCTGATCGAGAGGCAATCTCAATAATGTATCTCATTTCATCCCGGGAGGCAAGTGTAGAAGTAGGATTATTAGGATTGCACAGAAAAATACATTCTGCCCCCGCTTCAATTTCATACTTAAGCGTTTCAATGTTGAGCTTGAAGCCCTCTTCCTCCTTTAATTCCATAAAACGCACTTTTATACCGGCTTCTACAGATGCACGTTCATACTCCGAAAAAGAAGGTGCCGCAATCAGAACACTTTTTGGCTTCAGAGCCTTAAGCACCAGAAAAATTATTTCCGAGGAGCCATTTCCCGCAACAATACTCTCCACAGGAATACCTGTGTACTCTGCAAGTTTGCTACGAAGCCTTGTGTAATCCGGGTCAGGATAGTGCACAAGAGAATCCATATTGGACAACAATGCTACCTTTATTTCTTCCGGCACACCTAAAGGGTTGATATTTGCACTGAAGTCAATAATGTCTTCAGGCTTTCTGTTTAAAATCTCTGAAGCCTTGTATATGTTCCCTCCATGGGTTTCCTGTTTCTCTATTTTCATAAAGTCCCTTCTTCCCATGAATTTATTATTTCATACACCTTTTTCATATTGAGATTGTCCCGTACATGCTTTGCGAGCCTGTCATATTTCCTTTGCATAGCATCTGCTGTCAGCTTTTCAAAGGCACTGCCTCCATCATTAAAGGCAAACTTTGCATAGGGAATCACCCCAATTACAGGCACTTTGACAATATCCTCTATCATTTTAATTCCCGGTTCCAGTAATTTCAGATCACCTCTAAATTTATTGATGATAACTCCCTTTACTCTCCTTTTCTCCTCTTTAGACAAAAGCAGCATAGTACCTGCAAGAGATGCAAACACACCACCATTGTCAATATCCCCCACCAGTAGCACCGGTGTTTGTGCAACCTCAGCCATTCCCATATTGACTATATCCCTGTCCCGCAGGTTGATTTCTGCCGGGCTGCCTGCCCCTTCAATTACAACAATATCATTTTCCAATGCAAGGGTATTATAAGCAGTCTTGACCATTTCCTTGAGCTGGGGCTTGAATTCATGGTATTCCACAGCCGACATATTGCCATGTTTCTTTCCGTTGATAATTACCTGTGCATTTTTATCTGTGGTAGGTCTAAGCAATATGGGATTCATAAGGACATTCGGCTCCACACCTGCGGCTTCAGCCTGTGCTGCCTGTACTCCGCTCATCTCCAGCCCTTCTGCTGTAATAAAGGAATTGAACCCCATATTCTGTGATTTGAAGGGAACCACTCTATAGCCATCTTCTCTGAATATCCTGCACAAACCAGCTGCAATGAAACTTTTCCCAACAGAGGATGCCGTACCCTGTATCATAATGCATTTCGCTTTCATTATTACCCCCTTAAAATTGTTGTTTTATGTGTCAATATTCGTTTTAATTTTTAATGTTCAACTTAACTTGCTCCTGCTTTCTCTCCCTCGGTTTCTGTTTCCTCTTCATACTCGGAATCTTCATGCTCTTTTCCGTCAAGCCACCCTTTTGTAATAATTCTTTGTGTTATTGGAATGTCTGGAATTACTCCAAAAATATCGATGGGAGGCTTTACTTTGTAGGAAACTATAATATCTATAGTTTCCTTATCCTCGAACATTTTAGTTTTAGTAAAATCCAGTCCGGAAATCCCATTTTCCAAGGCCAGGCCTTTCAGCCTTTTATCCGCATCAATATGTTTTATCTCTTTTCCGCTAGCATCATATTTAGTTACAGCAAAGTGTTTTCTCACTATTGTCTTCATTACAACATCTGCATACTCTCCCCTAAGGTCTTCAAATGCCCCATTTGCCATATAGCACTGTATTATAAGGGCTAAATCCGAGTCCTTAATGCCAGAAAAAACTTTATGTAAATCTTCCCTCGGGCCATTTTCTAAAATGCTCTGTATATCAGCTTTCCCTAAGCCAAGCATACTTATCGCATTGGATTGGATTTCTTCTTTTGAAGCATTTAGTATTTTATACGAATCTAAAATTATTGCCAGAGTCTCATTCAAAGGCGCAGCCTCTCTAACAGCCTTGGATGTTCCATCTTTTGCTCCGCTAACCGAGTAATAATAGCTGTATTTCGAAATCTCATTCGCTGACTCTGTCACTGCATGATAAACAACACTCTGCACATATGCAATTCTTATTATCGAAGCTATCGTCAGTATCACAAATATAAACAGCGGAAGTGCTATCGTTGCTTCAACCGTTACTGAACCTTTGTTTTTTAGCACTTTTTTCATTTTACACCTCACATTTATCATTTTTTCGAATCGGAATACATTTTAATTATAGCTCGTCCTATACTTATCATTATCCATTTGAAATAGCTTGCCCGACCGCATACTATCCGTTTTGACGACAATGTCTATTTCTCTGCCACTGTTTATATGTTCTCTAACTACTTTAGGAAGACTAGCTATTGGAAACGCAAATTTTAAGGGACCCTTTTTTGACACCGCTTCAGCTAAAGTATCTTGTTCGTGCCACAATTCCCCAAACTCGCTATCATAGAGTCTGATTTCATTATTGCCCCAGCATCCTCCTAAATAATGCCAAAGCTGAAAATTTACCTCTGTAGAGTACTGACCTAAGAAACTTCCTGTAATTTTAGGGTAATCAAAGAACACTACATTCATATGGTTTTTCGCTTCTGCATTAGGCATATACAAATGCAGGAGAGATAAAACAAGGCTAATAATAATCAGCATGATCGGCTTGTTTTTACATCTCACCATTTGAATATATCCTCCCATTTCATTGTCTCAATAAATGTTTCAGAGTATATATATACTCTATATTGCAGGTCAGGATATTTTAAAATACAATAACCGCTATTTCCGCCTTTAACCTTTCTGATAGCCGAATTGATAATCATAGTTTTAACCTTTGAAGAATCATTTTTCAGTTCAAACTTAAAGGTCTTTCCTGGGAACATTCTTATATCGTTAAGACCAGAAGAACCTGCAAAAAACAAGTCAACTGGTTCAAAGAAAAGTGTTCTAGCTCACATATGCTCCCGACTCACCTTGATACATCAACAGATTGAATGCAAAACTCCTACCCCATATCACATAAACGCATTATTATAAATCATCAAAATCAATATCTATATCATACTTCGTGTCCCTTGGGAATTCATACTTGGTTATATTTTTCTTATTCCCATTCTCATCCACTTCATATATGTATGCGAAGTCAATAAATACAAGGGCTACTGTCAATCCTTTATTGCCAGGATTACATGCATATACAATATCTTCTTCATTTAACTCGGTCAATTTTGCAATTTCTACAACTATTATTTCACATCCAAAACTTGTGGATTTAACATCTTTATCTTTTATAATTGATCTCAACCTGTTTATTATATAAGCCGATGTTACACCTGAGTATGGATTAGCTATATCATCCTCATATAGTAATGATGCTTCATACAGAAATTTAGCATAATTTTCAGTGTTTCCATAAGATATTTTTTCTGCCACTGTACTAATAATATCTACCATAATCTCTACATTGCTCTTATCAGATTTCTTTTTATTCTCTTTATCTGATGTGCTTGTTTTATTTGTTCCTTCTTTGTCGCTAATATTTCCCTTTTCTTTTCCACATCCAGCAAATAATGATACACATATAGTTAATACTATACCTATTGCAACTATTCTTTTTTTCACTTTTCTTCCACCCTTCTTAAATAAATATATTCTTCACTATGATATTACCATACATATCAATTCACCAAGTAACTATAATATTTGTTTTAATATCCCCTATATGACTTTATATTGAATTTATAGCGCCCTTCCTCGGTGAGTTTGCTTTTAGGCATAAACATCTGTGTCATAAATAAGTACTTTATTGATACATCAGCATCAGCTCTCATGTATGTATTGACATCTGAAAGCTTATATTTTGTTGTCCCAATTTCTTTATTCATGTTCACTTGTATAACGTCTTTCACTCTATCCATTTTTACTTCTTTATTTTCCAGTAATAATAAAAATCTTAAATAATCCCTGTATCCCATCGTAAGAAATTTACTGTCCAAGAAGCTCTTTTTTTTCTTTTCAGCATTACTGTCTTTATCTTTGTTATCCTCCTCCTTCTTATCCTCTTCTTTGTTGCCTTCCCCTTTCTTACTATCTTTTTTTTTCCCTTTAACTAACTCCTTTATCTTATCTTTAGTTGCCAATTTTGTTTCGCCTGACAGTAGTTTTATATACTCTCCTACTCTTTCTCCCACAGTAGACCTATCTTCTTGAGCAAGCTTGCCAATATTTTCTTCTACAAGATTTAATAGTTTTGCTCTATCTTCTGATACGTTTTCACTTATTTGTCTCGCAAGCCCTTTTTTAATTTCTTCTATCTTCTCATTTATATCATCTACTTTTGTTCTTTCATATTTAAAAAACTCTATCTCTTTACTTTTGAAATCACTTTTGTCTTGTAAAAAATCAAATAATCCCTTTATTGCAGAACTTCCTTCTAATAGCTGATTAAGTATTTCTTTCTGCCTTTTTTTTGATTTCAAATGGTCTTGAGCATACTCTTCCCTTCTATCTGCCAATTCCTTTGCAATGTTCTCTACTTCTTCAAATTCAGTTTTAAGTCCATTTCTGTATGCCAAATATGCATCCGGAGTCTTTTCATATATTGTCTTTTCAATACTGTATAAAAGTTCACTGCTTTCATCTCCTGTAATTCTATTGTTTTCAAGTTCTTTCAAGCTGTCCTCAAACAATTTATTTATATCGGTTTCCTCAATATCAAGCATTTCTATCTTGCTTTTCTCCCAGTCATAAAACACTCTGTCCACAGACATCTTTATTTTATTTTCTATTATAGTTTCCACTTCATCTCGTACAAACTCTTTATAATCCTCCGGATCATCCACTGTAAAATCAGCTGTTTTACCATCCGCTCTATCCAATACTTGCTTTGCCATTTCTGTACTGGCATCAGCTACTACATCTATGGTGTTAGTGGTGGCAAATTTTGCCACTTCCCCTATCAGCTCTTTCAGGCTTTTCTGAACACCCTCGGGGGACAATATCCAAGTCTGCCTGCTTTTCATTATCGGTATATTATCTTTACCTGCAAGTGTCATTAGCCCTACATCTACCATCGACTCCCCCATCGCCCATGCAAAAAACCAATAAAATAGTAACGGCTCCCGCAAACGGACCTGCCGGCGCTGCAATAAGATTTACTGTATTCATTTTTGTGGGATCTGTGATAAGGGATATTGTATTTAAAACAAGTCTTATAAGGAGTATTTCTGCTGCCACCAATGCTATGTTTGCAAGCTCATCATCTTGTCCTGCAAGTATGTATTCTATTTCAGCTTTTGTTGTAAAGTAACTCTTCCTGTCGTTTTTTTCTTCACCACTCAGATTTTCTTCTTTGTTTCTTAGTGAATTTATATGCATGAATGTTCCTACTATATATTCATTTACATATATTTCATCCCTAAGACTCGTAAGCATACCGCCTATTCCTGAAACTTTTCCGAAAGCCTTGTCTGAAAATCCTTCTCCTTCGGTTTTTTTAAACTCCATTCCGTCCATGATTTTTTGTGCTTCCATACTGTTTTCGTTTGAAACAGATTCATCAACATAATCCATGAGACCTTGACTTGCAAGGCTTATAAAATCCTGCATTTCGCTTATTTTTTTTTGAATCTCTTTTTCATCCGCTTCCAATATGTCCTTGTACAGTTCATTGCTGTCTACCTTGTTAATAGATGGTCTGTTAGCCCAGATTTCTTTATCTTTTTCTTTCTCTTCTTTTGTTCTTGTCTTGAATTGTTCTGTCAGTTTTTCAAATCTCTTCTTTGTCGATTCCTCCAGCTTTTCCTTGAATTCCGGTATGATACTCCTAAAGTCCAGACTGTTATCTTCTTCCTCTACAGGCCTAACTAAATGGTAGTCTATATTGGTTTTGAATTCATCTATGTTTTGTTCCAATGTTTCTATGTAGGATAGTTTCTTGCGTATTTCTTTTGATATCGCAATAACTTCCGCATCAACTACAGGGTCACTGCCGTAGCTGTTTACTGTTTCCGATATTGCAGTATTCATTTGCAGTGGCTTTGCATCATCTATTCTAGCATCATATACTATTTGCTTAATTGCTTCTATTACCACTTTATTTTCTTCAATTTTTATTCTATGATTGTCAAGACTTTCGGTACTTACTTCCTTTTCCTTAATTACTATTTGATTACGCATTGATTCTGCAAATTCACTATTTTGAGCCTGCAACTTTTCTTTTATTTCTTTGGCTTTATTCTGCGCATCGGCTGCCTTTTTCTCCAGGTTTTTTATATTTTTCAATGCATCGTTTGAAAATGTGATATATATGTCTATATAGTCTCTCATGTTTTGAAGATTATCGTATGCACTTTTTATTACTCCGGTTCCTGTTTCCCTTCCCCTATTGTCCAATCCCAATCTGGTACGTGCTTGTTCCAGCTTTTCTTGCAATTTGGATTTTTCTTTTTCCAGAGGGTCTATGTATTCTT
>CAYPCH010000143.1:0-7970 GCA_964409165.1 uncultured Oscillospiraceae bacterium
GTCAATATTATGGACTGTATTAATTATAAATCCTTCCATGAATAATTCAGGCTTATTTTAGCTGTTTTGTCTGTCTTGTTTTCTGGTATCATTATAATGGTTATAGACAAGACTATAATAGCATTATTAAAATAATTGTTAATTTTTTATGCAATTAACATTGCGTTATTAAAAAAAATACACTAAAATTTTAATAAGACTAAAATTTTGATGGTCTTATTAAAATGTATTTTAATAAGAAGTAATTTTAGTATCCTTATTAAAAAAACCGCTAAAAATTTTAATAAGGATAAATTCTTTACTATTTTAAAGGAGTTGCTACATATTATGAAAAGCCAAAACCGCTCAGGAAAATTTATAAGGCAGCAATCTGACTATACTGCATTTGTTCCAAACCCATTGCCGCCTGAGCCGCCAGTTCAAATAGATAATGAAATGTTATACTCGTTATCTGCAGCAGACAGACGTTTAGGAAGATTGGATGGTATAACACAAATTCTTCCCAATCCTGATTTGTTTGTGGCTATGTACGTAAAGAAAGAGGCTGTCTTAAGCTCCCAGATTGAAGGTACACAGGCATCATTACTTGATATTCTTGAGGAAGATGATGAAAGCCACACTTATAAAGAAAAAAGCGTTGAAGAAGTAGTTAACTACGTAAACGCTATGAATTATGGTATAAAAAGACTTCAGGAGCTGCCTTTATGTTTACGTCTAATAAGAGAAATTCACAGCGTATTGCTTAAAGATGTCAGGGGTGGAGAAAGAAATCCTGGAGAATTCAGAAAATCTCAAAACTGGATCGGTTCTGCAGGATGTACTCTTTCAACTGCAACTTTTGTACCTCCTCCAGTGCTGGAGATGCAAGACGCTATGAACAATCTTGAAATATTTTTAAATAATAATAATGACAACATACCCCCTCTCATTAAAATTGGCTTGCTTCATGCTCAGTTTGAAACAATACATCCGTTCCTTGATGGTAATGGAAGGGTTGGACGACTGCTTATAACATTTTGGTTGTGCCAACAGGAAATATTGACTAAACCCCTGTTATACCTGAGTTATTATTTTAAACAGAATAGACTTGAATATTACGACCGTCTGATGGAAGTCAGATTAAGAGGTGACTGGGAAGGATGGATTAAGTTCTTTCTCAAAGGTATAGCTGAGGTATCTGATGAAGCCATAAATACTGCAAAACGGATACTTGCTTTGAAAGACCAACACACATCATTAATTAGCCAGCAAATTAAAAACCCGTCAAACGGATTAAAGCTTTTGGAAACATTATTCGAGCATCCATTAATAACAATTGGAAAGGTTGCTGAAATATTAGGCGTATCATATCCAACAGCAAGTACGCTAGTAAATGATTTCTGCAATATAGGTTTAATAAAAAGCAACTCACAAACTCAGCGTAATAAGAAATTTTCTTATTTTGAATATGTTAATATATTACAGGCAGGAACAGAATTGCAATAGTTGCAGGATAAGATATCTATTTATGATATAGCATTAATGTAAAAACCATTAAAAACAATAAAAAGTATAATTTTCCCGTTTTTAATGGTATAACTCAAAAGACTAGAAGATAAGGTGCCAAATACTCTAACGTTAAAGACGCTATTTGTCAAGTTAATTGTCGCATTTTCTTTTTAAATTATTCAGTGGAATCTTTCCGCATTTATTCCACGATTCGCTTGACAACGAGCCTCTGACAGCATGTGTACAGGCATTGCCGGCATCCTCCATTCTGAACAGGTGGAAAGGCTTCGTAGCATGTATATGCCTAGCGTGGTAGCCTAACCTGAGGTAATCAGGAAAATTCAGCAACTGTCTGTAAACTCTTTAAAAGGAATAAAAGAGTCATCATCAATGAAGTTAAAAACTTGGTTGCTATTCTGGCTTGAAAATTACAAAAAGCTAAGACTTAAACCCAAAACATATGAAGTATATGAAACACAATCATTTTGTCATATACTTCCCTTTTTAGGAGATATAAAACTTAAGGATCTGAACTCACTACAGATTCAAAAATACATAAATGAAAAATCTGAAACATTATCACCGGCTACTGTAAGAAAACAGTTTAGCATTCTCAAGTCCTGCTTGGAAAAGGCTGTTGCCAATGAAATGATTAATAAGAATCCATGTAATCACATTGAGCTTCCTGTTTTAACGCAAAAGGAAATCAAAGCCTTTACCCAGGAAGAAGAAAAAAGGTTTATCGAATGTGCAAAACACGATCCTCTTTATACATTATTTGTCACAGCTCTGGATACAGGCATAAGACTTGGTGAGCTATTAGCTCTTACATGGTGTGATATAGATTTTAAATCAGCAGAAATTAGAGTAAATAAGAACCTTATCTATGTGAAAGATTATGAAGGTGCGACCAAAAACAAAAATGTACTTAAGGTTCAGGATACTCCAAAATCAAAATCCAGCATCAGAACAGTTCCGATTACTATAAGGTCATTAAAACTCTTACAGAAGCTTAAGGCAGACAAAATCCTGGTATTTTGCACAAAAACAAATAATTATCTTAGTCCGAGAAATGTAGAGAGATCTTTTGTTAGAATTGCCGATATGGCTGGTATTGACGGATGTAATTTCCACTCATTACGCCACACATATTCAACGAGAATGTTCGAGCTGGGAGTACCCGTTAATGTAGTTTCAAAATTACTCGGTCACGCAAAAACATCCATAACCTCCGATATTTATATAAGCGTTATACCACAATTAAAAACTGATGCCGTTAAAGCATTGGATTCTCTACATCACAGCAATGAAAACCACAAACCATCTACAAACCATTCACAAACCATTTAAGGCAAATTTATATGATTTTAGACCATTTTACACACCAGTAATTGTAAAATTTACACAAAACAAAACACAGGATGAGGGCAAACAAAAACCCTCGAAACACTGATTAATCAACGCTTCAAGGGTCTTTCCCGTGGAGCCCTCATCCGGAATCGAACCGGAGACCTCATCCTTACCATTTACTTGGTCAGCGTTATTCAAGCACTTTACAGCATATAAAAATCCCCAAAACCCTTGTAAAATAAGGCTTATGTAAATAACCCCTATTTTTTCATTGGCATATCTGGACTAAAAAAACAGCGTTTACATAAAGAAATTACAGTATAATTGCAGTAACCTATATGCGTGTCAATGCATTGCAAACAAAGGCTTTCAAGCTTTTTTCCTACCTCAATACATACCCAACTTTTATTATATTAGTAGAGTTCACAGAGGTTTTTATTTTCCATGCTCCCACAAGAATAGAACACGTTACCGCTCCTTAGTCAGGACGGCTTTTTTATTTTACGAAACTACATAAAAACAAGGTTGTTTACATAGGTGTAACCCAGTAATATCAAAACTTTCAAGTCTATTGACTTTTATCAAAAAGGTGGTACAATTGAGGGCAAGTAATGCGACAAATAGAACAAATTATATGGAGGATTTCCAAATGAAGATTATTAATGATAAAGAGTATGAAAAGCTATACAGGTCACATGAAGCTGGAATAATTTTGAATGTGAACAGGCAAACAATCAGGCGGTGGATTAATGACGGAAAAATCAATGCAATAAAAACTGTCGGAGGACACAACAGAATTCCAGCATCCGAAATTGACAGGCTGTTATCAAATTCCAGTGGAGGAAATTTATTCGAAAGTGCGTCAGAATTCGATTTGTGCGGCAAAGACAGTTTCAAAGGTAAAGACAGCTATGTGGTACATTCAAGCCGTATAAACGAATAACAGGTACACAGGAAGGAGGGGTGGCGGCATGAGATATGGCAAAGAAAAAGTTAAATATCACAACCAGCAGAAAAACATTACGGACAACAACAGTAAATCAAGTTGACACGAAAACAGGAGAGTTGTTCCAGCATCAGCATCAAGTACTGGAAGAGGGAGATATTAACTGGCATAAGACTTGATTGGAAATCTTGTGCCGCTTCTACGTGGACTTTCAGGAAATACACAGGATTTATTCTGGTATTTAGCTGAGAGTATGGACAAGGAAAATAATATAAGAATGACACAGAAAAAACTTTCAAAAAGTATGAATATTGCACAGCCGCACATAAGCAAAGTCTTGAAGGAATTGGAGTATCATGGATTAATTTTGAGGGGATATGGATTATACATGATTAATCCAGAGCTAATTTACAAAGGCAATCATAGTAAAAGAAAATCGTTAAGTGCTGAATATGAAAGACTTTCAGCCAAAAAGAAAGGTAATTGAATTATACAAAAAAACGTATAATTTTATACACATAACCGTATAATTCAGATTGCTTTATATCCTTACAGGCGATAGGGATTAGGTTCATTTTGAGGGTGTTATTACTATTCTTGTGGGAGTAGTTCCTTTCAAAGACACTACAAAGACATACCCTGATAATTACAAAGTATCAACGAATATATAAGCATCTATCGAAGAAAAAAAGCAAAAGTAAAAGACTATCCCATTAATAACCCGAAATATTCTTTTTGAATTATACTAAATCCTCCAGACGTACCATTGTTTCAATTTTATGTCTGTTTTCTGTCTTGGATATTTCTGTAGGTATTCCCCTAATCAATAATATCTGCTTATTTATCTCTATTATGTTGGATACTATTTTATCCTTTGTCGGGTTTTTGGACAGCTTGAAATCGTCTATAAGAGCCTCACGTAATGTTTCCAATTGCTTTATCATATCAAGCTTGAAATCAGCAATATCCTGTATAGCAGTCTTTTCCATCAGGCTCAAATGTTCCTCTTTCCGCTTCTCCCAATCTCCATCATTAGCCCAGTTTATCAAAGTATTACGATGTATGCCTGTTTGTTCTTCTATGTCCCTGTAATCCTTTCCTGCAAGCCATAAAGATAGTGCCATTGCTTTATCTGCGTTTGAGTATGCCATAACAATATCACCCTTCCAAACATTTTTGTCATATGTTTGTCATAATATCAGTATACACCCGAACATATATTCTTACAATCTTTCAATCAAGAGACCTTTACAGGTGTAGCTGAATATATAGAGTAAAGGGTAAATTTGAAATCGAGGTATACGGGGATGTCTTAACTGTTTGAAAATAAAGTGCAATTTTTCATATAGATTATTTATGAAAACACAGCTAGAATTATGATGGTTGAGTGAGCAAAAAGGTAAACCTTGATGAAGCAGAACAGGGTAAAACATGGCTTGTAAATGTGTATATACTTGTTGATGTAAAAAAGGGGCTATACAAGGGTGTAGCGGCTATTATGCAATTAGATGAGATACAAGCTATTCATGGCTACAAAGGGATTACATCACAGCACAAGGGCATATGAGGAGCTTTGAAAAACAAATGGGTATTATTCTTGAAGCACCGAAGAAAAAATAATTATTCCTGTATTTATGTTGAAGGCTAGATAGCCTTCTTTTTATTGTGCCAAAGTTCGACAAAACATCGCAATTTACACCCGTTGACAGTTCGTTTTGAGATTGGTAAAATAGCTTGTACCTAAAATACAATGGTATAATTTTACTAAAAAATTTACAAAATTTATCAAGGGAGGTCTGAAAATGAGAAAAACTGTTTTTACCAAAGTAATTGTATTTATGTTGAGTTTTGCACTGCTATTTACAACAATGTCTCAATCTGTTTTAGCGGCAAGTGAAGCTCAAACAAAAGAAAAACAAGCCGTCCAGTTAGCAAAAGAGGTATACGAGAAGCTATCGCCCGAAGCAAAACAATATTTTATTGACTATATGGAAGATAGCAGTCCAGATTTATTGGATTTCCATAAAAAGAATATTGACAAAAAGTATGTAAAGCCAAAAGTAAAACAAAAAGCTATTCCAACTATTAATGGTATTCAAGCCAACGCACCAAGAGCATATGCGGCTGTAGCTTCGGCTAATCCATTGTCAATACTAAGCACAGAGTTAATAGCTTTGAACTTGCCTACAGCAGTACGTTACACTTTGATGGCTATGGGTGGAGGACTTGCGGCGGCAGGACTTGACGGTCCGTTACCAGTAGGTGACATTATTGCGGCAATAGTTGCTATTGGTGGTGTAGCTGTCCTTGCTTACTATTGGGATGACATATCTCCAAAATGGAATGGAATAGTAAATGCTTTCAAGAAAGCTTTTTCATCAATGGCTAGTAACATAACAAAAGCATTTACGGATATTGCTTTGAAGATTGAAATAGCTTATGTTTCTTCAAAAATTCCTAGCAAATTGAAGAGTGGTGACAAAGTTGACATTAGTAAATTCAATCAGAAAAAGCCTGGAAGTGGACCTCCTACATGGATTGGACCTTTAGCATGGTACATACAAAAAGACACAGCAGGTCATGGAGGAAGAGTTTGGAAGCTTTTTGATTGGGCAGGAAATAGAATTGCTTCTTTAGCGGCTGATGGTAAAATACTAGGAAAGTAAATACTGGAAAGTCGAGGATATTTTATGACGTTGAAAGAATTGTTGAATAGTTGGAATGTAATTGATATATTAAATGATGATTTTGCATTTGAACATTTATGTTCTACTAATCCTGATAACTGCTACTTTATTGACAGATTTCCTATTCAAATAGAAAATTCTGACAAGTATTCACAGATAGAAGTATTTTATGACTCTGTACTAAACGGAGACCTGTGTGTAGAGATTTACAACAAAGAAGAAGAAAAGATAAAAAATATACTCAAAAAGCTATGGGTATATAGCTTGCTTGAAGTTGAAACAAATTTAGCTTATGTAGAAGATGAAAAGATAACCAAAGTAATTGATACCAGCAAAATGCCTTTTGTAAATGAATTGAGGAAGATGGTTGGAGAAAAATTATTTACTGTTGATAATGTCAATCATTTGGATACTCTTCTCGAATTGGGTCTGAGAGACAGAGTACATTCATGTTTTGTATTGTCTGACATGAAGATTATCGCATGGACAAATGGTTTGATAATATTACTCTACATGGTGAATTTGGATAACAAGAATTTAGTGGAAAAAATAGTTTGCACAGAAGGAATGTATTTGAGACCTTACAAGCAAGCAGAATAAACAATCAGTTATACTAAAGAGAAGGTGTAAAAACCTTCTTTTTTATTACCACTACTTACCTTCTATTATGAGGGATTTTTACCTCAAAGCCTTACAACCACGCCGTTTATTACCAGTGACATCATCTTTCCATTACAGTATAATTGTATTATGTTAACCACATTTCAATTATACAGGAGGTCACTAATGGCAGAGAAGAAAAAGAAAACCAGAGGTCACGGAGAAGGAACAATTACCCAACGTCCCAACGGTACATGGATGGGACAGGTCACACTTTACATTGACGAAAATGGAAAAGCTAAAAGAGCCACCTATTACGGTAAAACAAGACCCGAAGTAGTGGAAAAAGTCAATAAAGCAAAAGCCCAAATAGATACAGGCACTTTTGCACCACCTACAAGGCTTACATTCGGCGACTGGCTGGATACATGGCTACACGAATATAAAGCCACCAGTACCCGACCAACCACCTTTGCAGGGTATGAAATGCTTGTCAGAGTCCATATAAAACCTTCTATCGGTTATTTACCCTTACAGGATTTGAGAGCCGACCAATTACAGAAATTCTATAATGATAAATTCAAAAATGGCAGAGTGCAAAAAGAGAGTGACAAGCCCGAGAAGAAGAGTCGAAAGAAAAAGAAGTCCGATACTGAGGACGGCACGAATAAAGGACTATCGGCGGCAACCATCAAAAAAATGCACCTTGTTATCCATGAAGCACTTCAACAAGCAATGAAAAACAATCTTGTATCAAGGAACGTATCAGAAGCCACTACCCTACCCAAAGGCAAGAAAAAAGAAATCCGAGTACTGACAGCCGAGGACGAACAAAAGTTTTTGGGAATCATCAAAGAGGACAGAATGAGGACGGCTTTTATATTGGAATTGAATACAGG
>CAYPCH010000144.1:0-7463 GCA_964409165.1 uncultured Oscillospiraceae bacterium
TGCTACGTTAGTGGCAAAGAGCCCATAAATACTGTGGGAAAGTTGAGTTATTAATATGCATTTATGCTAAAATATGAAATGGACATATAATTATTTGAACATTATAATTATATATACTATATTGGGCGTGATGAACGAGTACTTATGAACACTTTAGGAATGGTGAAAATATAACTTTTACCACTATTTGCTTGCTGCAAAAGATAAGGGAGGAGGTCTGCACGGCGCTTATTAAAGGAGTCGGGCAGGTATGTTTATGAAAAAACTTTTCATTTTAATTTTGAGTTTGGTGATTCCGGTTGTATTATACGGATGCAGTACTATTTTTAAATCAGCAGATACTGATAATATCCCGGGGATAAGTACTCCGACTGCTGTTTTAGAGAACACTGGCACGGATACTATTGAAGAAAAGTCTGTAAAGGTCAGGCTTTATTTTCCGACAATTGATAATGGCAAAATTCTGGCTGAAGAAAGGGAGGTAACGGTAAAAGGCGGTGCTATCCTGAAGTCTGCACTGGAAGCTCTGATTAAAGGTCCTGATTCTTATGAACTGAGAAAAGCAATACCTGAAGGAACTAAAATATTGAGCATAAAAAAAGAAGGTACAACTGCTGTAGTTGATTTTTCAAAAGAGTATGATAAAGCAACCGGTCAGGACGAAGAAACAGAGAGAGTATCTATTGTAAACACTCTGACGAATATAAGTGGTGTTGACAAAGTACGAATAATGGTTGAAGGGAAAGACATTACAGCTTCAAACGGTAAACCTTTTGGAGATTTGGCGAAGGTTTCTTTAGACTCTTCGGGAAGGCTTCTTAAGGGTGGAGAGAAAATGATAACACTTTATTTTAGTGATCAGCAGGCAGAAGCTTTAATTGCTGAACAAAGAAATGTTCAAGTAGGAAGCGGAGAAAAGCTTGAACAGATTATATTTGAAGAGTTGAAGAAGGGTTCTGAAACAGGCGGCTTAGTAGCAGTTATACCGAGGGGGACAGAACTCTTGTCTGTTGAAACTGAGAATGCTATTTGCTATTTGAATCTGTCAAGAGAGTTTGTGGATTATTCGCTGGGGTCGGCAGGGGAAGTGATGACGTTGTTCTCTATTGTGAATTCTCTTACGGAACTTCCCAATGTTGATAAGGTTCAGTTTCTTATTGAAGGCAGAATCAGTGAAGTTTATATACATTCGGCTTTGGATACTCCTTATGAAAGAAACACAAGCTTAATAAAAGCTCAGTAAGAATGCACTTACAAGAGTTATGGCTTTGTGTAATGCAAGGCAAAATAATAACAGGGGGTATAAAATACAGACTAATAAAATTGACGATGCATTATGAATTATAGTCCAAGAGTTTTAAGCCATTCTACAGCTTCATCGACTGTAGCAAAATGGCTAATCAATAATTTTTGTGCGGAAGATACGTCGTGATATCTTTGAGCTTGAGCTTTTATTGCCAATTTTTTCCCTTCAACAAAAGCCATAGCTAAACAACCTAATTTTTCAAGCTCTTCATGATACGAAGAAAATACTTTGGATACTTCTGGATTCATTACTGGTGCCATACTGGTTAAAACACCTATAAAAGCCCACTTTTTGTATGTAAATTTGTTTGCCATTTTTTTTATATCGTTAAGATTGTTTTTGGTATACTCAACATCATCCCACTGACCAGAGGGCTCTGATTTGATTATATTCATTCTAGGAATATAAGAAAGAGTGCATGATTGATTATTTGATTTGTTAGTATTCATAAAAATCCTCCTTGGTGTTTGGCTATTTCTCAAATTTTTTCACGCCTTCAATAATATCTGCTATTGTTTGCACATGATAGGCTACTATTGAGGCAAAGTCCTCTGCAGACGCAACTGTTTCCTCTGAAATCACGGCGGTTTCTTCTATTAGCCTAAAAACATTATTCTTATCATTTTTCATTACATCCAGGGAATTATTAACCTCGTCTATCTGTTTTGTTATAGAAAACACTGCTTCGGATATATCTACAAAAAATTCATTTGTAATATTTATCGAATCATTTTGCTCATTTAGGGAGTTCTTCAGCTCATCTACATTTATAACAATTTTCTTGTATTGATCTGAGAAATCAGCCATCAAACTTCCTATATCAACAACATGTTCTTTTGTCAAATCTGATAACTTTTTGAAGCTGTTAGCGACAACAGTGAATCCACTTCCAAAATTTCCTGCCTTGGCTGCTTCAATTGTAGCGTTTAAAGCAAGAAGTTTTGTTTGTCTGCTTATATCGGTTATGATTTCAACAACTCTGTTTATGCGTTTTGTAATCTCTGTAAAGTTTTCGATGGATTTCGATATGGTATTAAACATTTGATCCGTTAATTGTGATTTTTCCTTAAGTTTGTTTATTGAATCAACACCGGATGTGCACAGAACATTAATTTTAAGGGCATCGGTTTGAACAAAGCCAAAATTATTATTTATCGAATCCATATAATCAGACAATTTGCCAAGCAGGTGTGAGCTTCTTTGTAGTTCTTCTGCTTGAGAATTCAACGGTATGGAGATCTCATCCAAAGATGCAAAAATTTTATTTATTTCATCATAACTTGTTTCTGAAAGACTAATCAGTGATTTATAAGTTATTTTGGTGTTTTTTCTAGAGGCATTATTATTTTCTATCTCCATATTGTATTTATCAACTAATTGCTCCACAATAAGCAAAATCTTTTTTCTATAATCTTTTGTCGTGACTTCCTTGAAAATTTCTTTGTTTAAATCTGTAATATTATGATAGAGTTTTTTGGTTGACCTATAGTTTAGAAAGACAATAATAAAGTTGCTTGCCAACACAATGGAAGCAACAATAAAAGCAATATGCTTATTATCACATACTTGCCAGGTAAAAATCCCTGCAAAGGCAGAAAACAATATCGATATAAAAACACTTTTATATTTTGCCAAACATCCTATAAGGAAATTTACCCTATTCAAGGTGATTCACCTCAGACTTCTTATTTTACAGTGTAATTATCAGAAACTTGATTTCAATAGTATTCTGTTCGATAGCCATAATCTCTATTGCATAATAAATTTACTATTAAATAAAGATTATGGCTATCATTGTTTGAATTAACAAATATTGAGGTAAAACAGTTTTATTCCACAAAAGATTTAACCCATTCTATAGCTTCTTCTTCTGTCCTGAAATGACTTATTTGCAATTTTTGAGAATCAGAAACATCATGGTGACGATTGGCTTGAGCCTTAAGAGCTATAGCCCCTCCAACAACAAAACCGCAAGCAACACAACCCCATTCCTCTAAATCTATATGCATATTGGCAAATAATTTATTTACTTCCGGGTCAACAATTGGTGCCATTTTAGTCAGAACGCCGATATATGCCCATTTTGAATCTTTGAATTTTTCTGTCATTTTTTTGATTTTTTCAAGGTTCTCTAATGTAAATTCAGCAGTCCATAAACCTACAGGTTCTGATCTAATCGCTTTTACTCCTGGAACGTAAGAGTGGGTACATGATGGAGCATTTGTTTTTAAATCGCTCATAAATATAACCTCCATTTTTTAGATATGGGACAGATTTTAAAAGGCTATCATTTACTACAACTAATACATATTTATATATTCGACAAAAAATAGAAAAATCCTTTAGTACTTTTAAAATGTTTTCGCGGATATTACTTCCATAGCCTCTTTGTTGCTTCATTGCTATTAGCCTTAAATTTTTAAGCAAACCTTTATGTCAGGCACAAAATAGTGTTGACACGTATATATTACAAATATATAATTAATAATAAATTTAAACATTAATTCAGCTGTGAAGAGAAAAGTAGGTTGAAGTTATTCCTTATCAGAGAGAAAGTGCCTTTAGGTTGCAAGCACTTTTATGGAATATTCGATTGAAGACTGGCTCTGAGTTGAAACGTTGACTGCGTTATAGTTAAATGAGTGAAAATTAGGGTGGAACCACGGGAGACAGATCTCGTCCCTTGCATAGGGAGGAGTTTTTTTTATTAGGGTCATTTCCTGAAAGGAAATCCGGCAAAAAGTTGAGGGACTCAATGTCCCGAGGCTTTTTATTAGGACCTCTTGGAGCGAAATGAAAGAGGGTATATTCTTATTTTGAAGGAGGTATAGCAGAATGATAAATGTAACACTTAAAGATGGAAGCGTAAAGGAGTATAACAAGGGAATTTCCATAAAGGAAGTTGCCGAAAGCATAAGTGCTGGATTGGCAAGAGTTGCGCTTGCGGGAGAAGTTGACGGAAAGGTAAGGGATTTGAGCTATCCGCTTAACGATGATTGTGCGTTGAACCTGTTGACCTTTGATGATGAGGGAGCAAAACATGCATACAGGCATACTACGTCCCATGTTATGGCACAGGCTGTAAAAAGACTTTACCCTGAGGCAAAGCTTGCAATAGGACCGTCAATAGAAAGTGGCTTTTACTATGATTTTGATGTAGACAGACCTTTTTCTATTGAAGATCTTGCAAAAATTGAAGAAGAAATGAAAAAGATAATAAAGGACGATTTGAGGCTTGAGAGATTTACCCTGCCAAGAGATGAAGCCATAAAGTATATGGAGGAAAGAGGGGAATCATACAAAGCTGAACTCATACGGGACTTGCCTGAGGATGAAACCATTTCGTTTTACAAACAGGGGGACTTTGTTGATCTCTGTGCAGGTCCGCATTTGGAGACAACCGGCAAGATAAAGGCTTATAAGCTTTTGTCGGTTGCAGGAGCATACTGGAGAGGGAGCGAAAAAAACAAGATGCTCCAGAGGATTTATGGTACTTCATTTGCCAAAAAGAGTGACCTGGACGAGTATTTGTTCAGGCTTGAAGAAGCTAAGAAAAGAGATCATAGAAAACTTGGAAGAGAGCTTGATTTGTTTGATATATATGAAGAAGGACCAGGCTTTCCTTTTTTTATGCCTAAGGGGATGGTTTTAAGAAACCTTCTTGAAGATTATTGGCGTGAAGAGCATAAGAAAAGGGGATACCAAGAGATTAAAACCCCTATTATATTGAACGAGGAACTGTGGCATAGGTCGGGGCACTGGGATCACTACAAGGACAACATGTATTTTACAAAAATAGATGAAGGGGACTATGCAATAAAACCTATGAACTGTCCGGGAGGGATGCTTGCTTATAAAAGAAAACTTCATTCATACAGGGATCTTCCGCAGAGGATGGGGGAACTTGGGCTTGTTCACAGGCATGAACTATCAGGTGCATTGCATGGATTAATGAGGGTAAGGTGCTTTACACAGGATGATGCTCACCTGTTTATGACGCCTGACCAGATAAAAGACGAGGTTACAGGTGTTATAAATCTTATTGATGATTTCTATAATGTGTTTGGGTTCAAATACCATGTGGAGCTTTCAACAAAGCCAGAGGATTCAATGGGAAGTTCTGAGCAGTGGGAAATAGCTACAAATGCTCTAAAAGATGCCCTTGAAGCAAGGTCTATGAAATACAAAATAAATGAAGGTGATGGGGCTTTTTATGGACCAAAGATTGATTTCCATCTTGAGGATTCAATAGGACGTACCTGGCAGTGCGGTACAATACAGCTTGATTTTCAAATGCCTGAGAGATTTGATTTAACTTATGTCGGTCCTGACGGTGAAAAGCACAGACCTGTTATGGTTCATAGGGTTGTGTTTGGAAGTATAGAAAGGTTTATAGCAATACTGACCGAGCATTTTGCAGGGGCTTTTCCGGTATGGCTGTCCCCTGTGCAGGTTAAAATACTGCCGATAGTAGAAAAGCATCACGATTATGCTATGGAAGTTAAAAAAACTCTTGAAGATAAGGGTATAAGGGTTGAGGTTGACCTGAGGAATGAAAAAATAGGCTATAAGATAAGAGAGGCGCAGCTTGAGAAGGCTCCTTACATGCTTGTAATAGGAGATAAGGAAATGGACAATAAATCTGTAGCCGTACGCTCAAGAAAAGATGGAGATTTGGGTTCTATTGAGGTTAACAGTTTTATAGAAAAGATTGTTCAAGAAGTTGAAACAAAGACTATATAAGTGAGGTGCGTTTGTTTTGAGTAAGGCTGATAATATATTTATTTCAATGTGTAATGATATTCTTGAAAACGGAATGTCCTCTGAAGGGGAAATTGTAAGGGCAAGGTGGGATGACAATGTTCCTGCCCATACCATAAAGAAATTTGCGGTAGTTAATAGATATGACCTTTCAGAGGAATTTCCGATACTTACATTAAGACCTACAAATCTTAAGGCAGCTATTGATGAGTTGCTTTGGATATGGCAGAAGAAATCCAATAATATTAAAGAGCTTAACAGCCGTATCTGGGATAGTTGGGCCGATAAAGATGGTTCAATCGGAAAGGCATATGGGTATCAGTTAGGGCTTAAGCATACCTATAAAGAGGGAGAATTTGACCAGGTAGACAGGGTTTTATATGATTTGAAGCATAACCCTTACAGCAGAAGGATTATTGTTAATATGTACAACCATTCAGATCTGCATGAGATGCACTTATATCCTTGTGCGTACAGCATGACCTTCAATGTTGCTGGAAGAAAGCTGAATGCAGTGCTTAATCAAAGGTCACAGGATGTTCTTGTTGCTAATAACTGGAATGTTGTTCAATATTCAATTCTTGTGCATATGCTGGCACAGGTAAGTAATCTTGAGGTTGGAGAATTTGTACATGTAATAGCCGATGCACACATATATGACAGACATATTCCTTTAGTTAAGGAGCTTATACAAAGAACAACTTTTTCGGCACCAAAGCTTGTTATAAATTCCGATAAAAAGAATTTTTACGACTTTAGGGTTGAAGACTTTGAGTTGGAAGGCTATCAGAAGGGTGCTCAGATCAAAAATATACCGGTAGCGATATAGGAGGTAGTGATGAAAGCAATTGTTTCAGTTGATTTGAATTGGGGAATAGGTTACAAGGGCAATCTGTTGCAACGGATTCCTGAAGATATGAAGAACTTTAGGAAGCTCACTTTGGGTAAGATTGTGATAATGGGAAGAGAAACCTTTGAATCTCTGCCGGGAAAAGAACCATTGAAAGACAGGATAAATATTGTACTGAGCAAGAGTGGTAACGTAGATAATGAGAATGTAATATTGTGCAGGTCACTTGAGGAGCTTCTTTGTGAACTTGAAAAATACAAAACTGATGATATTTTTGTAATAGGCGGAGAAGCAGTTTACTCACAGTTGTTGCCGTTTTGCGATGAACTCTATGTTACTAAAATCGAAAACAGATATACTGCGGACAAGTATTTTCCTGACTTGGACAAGATTGAAGAGTGGAAATTGGTATCGGAAAGTGATATATTTGAATATAAGGATTTAAAATTCAGATACATGATATACGAAAAGGTACAATAAATAATTTTTTAAATTTGAGTTTCCCCATTTTTTAATATAGTGCTAAATAGTCCGGTTTGGCTGTGG
>CAYPCH010000145.1:0-7432 GCA_964409165.1 uncultured Oscillospiraceae bacterium
TCAACTTTCCCACAGTATTTATGGGCTCTTTGCCACTAACGTAGCATTGCTCACGAGTTAAGTAAATAAATTAATCGCGAAAATGAATCTGCATTGAAAAAATAATTTTCTTGATAATGTAAAACTTTTATTGCATTCAATATAAATAAGAGATGAGTGAAATTTTTCCATAATGTGCTAAAATGTTTTGAAAGAACTTACAATGCTCCAGTATATGTCTGATTGATTTTTATCCCACATCTTGTAAGGAACAAAATAACTTATCCTATACATCCTTTCTTCTTTCTGCAAAAAGACTTCAGAACATTTATAAAGCTCACCGTTTCTTGTTAATACAGTGTAATTCCAATAGAAACCCGGAATATTATTAACGGTAACCGGCTTTGACTCGAAGCTATTAAAGTTTTGGGAAGCTTGAGCTTTTGAGTTTTCCAAAAACTCTTTTAAGGAGTGTGGCAAATTCCATACTTGTACAAAACCCTGTACAGGATTTGATTTGTCTTTAAATCCTATATGGTAGAGGATTTCAGCGCCATCAAATTCTTCTTCGTTCAATTCGAATGCCGACGGATATTCAAAACTGAAATTTCCCTTTACGGATTTGTAATTTGAAAACCTGTGTGTTATGGGTTTTTTTAAATTAAAACTCGTTTGAACGGAGTTTTTTTCAATCAGTTCATTGATATAAATATCCTCTACATTATATTTAAGGGGATATGAAAAGGAAAGACAATCGTTTATTGTCACATTCATTATAAGACTTTTGCCTAAAAAAGTACCTGCAAGATAAAACATAGCCGCCCAAAGTAAAATGATAACAGCAAGATAAGCCAGCCTTCGCTTATAATTCCTTACGAAAATAATATACAAATTTATCCCACCCTTAGAAGTGTTTTTTCACTTATCTCCTATATAATCATATTCACGATTATTCCAAATTAATCACCAAAATGATTGCACGTTGAAAAAATTAATTTTCGTGATGTTGCATTATTCACAAAAAATATGCTTTCTGAATATAATTATTTAGAGGGAGATTTTTACCAGAGAGGAGTGTATGCTAATGAAGATATTGGTGGTAAAAATACCTAAATTTTTTGGAAGTATTATAAGAAGGGTGCTTAGAATGGATTGAACTACATAATTCTGCAAGAGTTAACAACATAAAGAAAAGTTAGACAGAATAAAGAAGTGTATCACTATATTATAAGTGGTACACTTCCTTCTTTAATAGGCTTATCCGTACTTCCAACAGTTATCAATTATACAGCTCTTGTAACTTTATTGGAACGCAAACATCTCGTACAGATGCTAATAGATTTTGGAGTACCGTTATCAACAATTCTAACTTTTCTTATGTTCGGTTTCCATGACCTGTTGCTTTTTCTGTTTGAGTGACTGATCTTTAAACCAAAAAGCACATCTTTGCTACATACTTCACATTTAGCCATTTATAGTTACACCTCCTTTAAAGATGGAGAAATATAATTATTTTCGCAACTCATATAAACAAAAACAATATTCATTTTAACATATAAAGACGAAGTATAGCAAGTATTTTCTGCATATATGGAAAAAAAGACGCGGATGTATTAGAATTATAAGTAAAAGACACAAATAACTCAACTTTATAATCCTATAGGTGGAAAGCTGAGTAAAATAATCAGAGGATATAGGTGGCTATGGATAATAACACAGTGGATTTGCTTAAAGAACCTGTCTTGATTATAAAAGGCGTCGGGGATGTCAGGGCAAAGCTCTTTCATAAGCTTAACATATTCAATATAGAGGATTTGATAACATTTTACCCAAGGGACTATGAGGACAGGGGCAATCTTAAAAAAATTGCACAGCTTGATGATGGGCAAGCCTGCACTTTTGAAGGCATGATAATGTCGAAGGTATCTGAAAGACATATCAGAAAAGGGTTTACAGTGTACCAGGTGTATATAAAAGATGATACAGGAACAGTTATTGGTACATGGTACAACCAACAATATATAAAAAAAATATTCATTGTGGGTGAAACATATATTTTTCATGGAAAAGTAACAAGAAAGTTTAAAAATATTGAAGTTCAGAGTCCTGTATATGAAAAGGCTGGCAGTGAGCATAAAAATACTATGAGGATAGTGCCGGTTTATTCATCAACGGCAAGCCTTGCACAAAATACTATAAGATCGGTGATAGGCAGTGCACTGAAGCTTGTTACAGGAAAGCTTATGGAAATACTTCCCGACTGGCTCAGGGAAAAATACAGCTTAAGTGAGATAAATTATGCAGTAAGTAATATACATTTTCCAAAGAGTGATGATGATTTCAGGAATGCAAGATACAGGCTTGTATTTGAAGAACTTTTTATGTTGCAATTAGGACTTCTAAGCATAAAGAACTCCTTTCTTGAAGACAAGGAAGGAATAAGGTTTAAAGCCCTTAAGGCTGAAATGGATAGTATTAAATCAACCCTTTGTTTTAAACTTACAAATGCTCAGACGAGAGTGTTGGACGAAATAGAAAAGGACATGGAAAGCTCAAAGGCTATGAACCGTCTGGTTCAGGGAGATGTCGGATCAGGGAAAACTATTCTGGCGGCTTTGGCTTTGATAAAGGCTGTTAAGAGCGGTTATCAGGGTGCCTTTATGGCTCCTACTGAAATACTTGCAAAACAGCATTTTGATTCCTTGCGTGACATGATGGAGAACAACGGCATTAGTATCGGACTTCTTGTAGGAAGTCAAACCCGTAAGCAAAAGACGGAGCTTGCTGACAGGATAAAGTCAGGAGAGATAGATGTTGTCATAGGAACTCATGCACTTATTCAGGATAGTATACAATTTTTGCGGTTAGGACTTGTAATAACCGACGAGCAGCACCGTTTTGGTGTAAGGCAGAGGGCAATGCTTTCAAACAAAGGTCAGAATCCCGACGTGCTGGTAATGACGGCTACCCCTATACCAAGAACCTTAGCGCTTATATTGTACGGCGACCTTGACATATCGGTTATTGATGAACTTCCACCGGGCAGGAAACCTGTAGAGACTTATGCGGTGGACAGTACCATGCGGCAAAGGATAAACAATTTTATAAGAAAGCAGATTTCAGAAGGGCGTCAGGTATATATGGTGTGTCCTTTGGTTGACGAGTCGGATAGCATAGAAGCGAAATCCGCTCTTAAAATGGCGGAAAGAATACAAAAAGAGGATTTTAATGACTTGAATGTAGGACTTATTCACGGAAGAATGAAGCCAAAAGACAAGGAGGATATTATGAACAGATTCGTTGACGGGGCAATCAATATACTTGTATCCACTACTGTAATTGAAGTTGGAGTTAATGTTCCTAATGCCGCAGTTATGGTTGTTGAAAATGCTGAAAGATTTGGGTTGGCTCAACTTCACCAACTGCGGGGTCGGGTAGGCAGGGGAGAGCATCAATCTTACTGTATTTTATACAATGAAGGAAAGAGCAGGGTAACAAGAGAAAGAATGAGGGTTATGCAGAATACTAATGATGGATTTATAATATCGGAAAAGGATTTGGAATTAAGGGGACCGGGAGAATTCTTTGGTACAAGGCAGCACGGCATTCCTGAACTTAAGATAGCAAATCTTTATCGAGATATTGAGATTCTTAAGAAGGCACAAGAGGCTGCTAAGGAGGTCTTAAATCTTGACAGGCACCTTGAGAGTGAAGAGAATAAAAAGCTGAAGGAAAGAATAACGGAGGATTTCAAGGAAAAAATAAAGGAGTTGAGTTTAAATTGAGATTGGTTGACAATTGCATATAATATTATAAAATATTATTGTAATACAATATTGCGAAAATTTAATTTTTGAATTATTAATTATTTTCTCGATAAGCATAGCCATATAGCGATATAGCGATTAGCAACTCAACTTTTCTACAGTATTTATGGGCTCTTTGCCACTAATGTAGCATTGCTCACCGCGGTCAAAAAGTAAACTTTTTGCCCTTAACTTGTGAGCAACCAGAGCCTCAAAATACTATAGGTGGGAAAGTTGAGTTAGTAAGGTTTGACAGGAGGAAAGTGCCATATTAAGGGTAATATCAGGAACAGCAAAAGGGCATAAGCTTAAAAGTGTGAAAGGTCTTTCTACAAGACCCACTTCAGACAGGGTTAAAGGGTCTCTTTTCAATATTATCTCCTGCGCAATTCACGGCGCGGACATTCTTGACCTGTATGCCGGTACCGGAAATCTTGGGATAGAAGCTTTAAGCAGAGGAGCCAACTTTGCAGTGTTTGTCGATAGAAGCACCCAATGCTCCATGATTATAAAAGAAAACCTTATTCATACAAAGCTTGACGATCGGGCAGAAGTGCTAACCGGAGAAGTTTGTTGGAGTTTGAGCAGGTTATCAAGAGAAGACAGGAAATTTGATATAATATTTCTTGATCCACCATACAATAAAAAACTTGTAGAAGATACATTATGGTGTATAATAGAAAATAATACGATAAAAAGCGGAGGTATTGTTATAGCGGAACATGATTTTGACGATAATGTTCCTGAGGAGGCAGGTATTCTTAAGAAAATAAGAAGTACGAAGTATGGAGATACTATTATATCATTCTACAGATCCGTGCAATAGAGTGGTATTTGGTATATTCCGTTATCATATTTTGTGAACCGATTGGATTTAGGCAGACTTGAAATAGTACTTCGTTGCATTAGCTTTATCCCGCAGAAAGGTAAGAAGTTGTGAGAATATATGTATATCCTGGAAGTTTTGATCCAGTTACTAACGGTCATCTGGATGTAATAACAAGAGCATCAAAACTTTGCGACAAGCTCATAGTTGCGGTTTTGGTAAACAACAGCAAAAAACCATGCTTTACACTTGATGAGAGAGTGGATCTTTTGAAGTGTGCAATAAAGGGACTAGACAATGTTGAGATTGAAAGCTTTACAGGTCTTTTGATAGACTTTATGCATAGAAAGAAAGCTTCGGTTATAATAAAAGGTCTCAGAGCTGTTTCGGACTTTGAATATGAACTGCAGATGGCGCTTCTTAACAAAAACCAAAGTCCGGATATTGAAACATTATTTATGATGACAAACATTAACTATTCCTTTTTAAGTTCGAGCTCGGTTAAAGAGCTTGCAAGGAATAACGGATGTATAGATGGGCTTGTTCCCGATTGCATAAAAGAAAAGGTTATAAACAAGTATAAGAACAGCTGAATAAAAAGAGGGGTACAGACTGATAACGTATGCTTTTGGCATCATATAAGAGTGGAGATAATGCAAAAAAGCACCAAGAAGCTTGGGAGGGATAAAAATGGAGATTCTTGCGATACTTGAGACATTGGAAGATGTTATTGAAAAGAGTGTAAGTGTGCCGTTTTCCGGCAAATGCATGGTAGATAAGGAAGAAATATTGGAGATAGTTAAAGAAATGCGATTAAAGCTACCTGATGATATAAAGCAGGCAAAATGGGTCAAGGAAGAAAGGCAGAGGATTCTTCTAGAAGCCCAGAAAGAGGCTAATAATATTGTTAAAGATGCCGAAAATAAAATCGCATCCCTTGTTGATGAGCATGAGATTACAAAGAAAGCTTATGACCAGTCAAACGAGATTGTTTCCAACGCTCAGAAAAATGCCCGGGAAATAAGGCTTGGTACGAAGGAATATGCAGATAGCGTGCTTAAAAGAGTTGAAGAAATACTTGAGGATACCCTTGAAGTCATAAAAGTTAACAGGGAAGAATTAAAATAGCGCAATCACTTCTTTAAATCTAATAAAAAGCTTTGGGACATCGAGTCCCTCACCTTTTTGCCTCTTTCATTTCACTCCAAGAGGTCTAATTAATCACGAAAATGATTCTACATTGAAAAAATTAATTTTTGTGATGCTACATTAAGGAAATTGAAGTGCAATGTAAAATATTTATCTATTCAATATGGCTTAGCTGTACTTGAAGGCTAGTCATGTCTTTTTATATTGATACATAGCAGGGTCAGTATGGAAAATGATAATATAATAATAAGCGATAATAAAACATTATAACAGGAGTACAGAAAATAATCGTGCCATTTGAAACGTGTGACAGAGTCAATGAGTTTAAAAACACTCTGTGCCTTTAGTGAAACCAGTCCGCTTACTTTGAGTGCTGTATAAGTGTAAAATGCAGCAAACAAGCCTTGAAGAAATTTACCTGCAAGATATGGTTTGATGCTTATATCACTTTTACAGACAATGCTATATACCTGAGAGTGTACCGAAAGCCCCGCCCAACCGAGTATCATACTTGTTGCTGCCAGTTGCTGCACAAAGGATATATTCTGTACCTTGCTTGCCATGCTGGTACCCGTAGTCATTTCAAAAAATCCACTTATCAGCGAGGTAACAATTTCTTTGTTTATGCCCAGTGGAGTTGCAATTGCGGCAATCACACCTGAAATAAAGGATATAAAACCTATTTCAATCAGTATATTTATGATAACGGAGAAAAGAACGATAAAACCTCCTACCGCAAGCAGCACATTCACAGAGTTTTTTACTGCATCTCCCAAAACTTCTCCAGGGTTCAGTTTTTGACTTTTGATATTTCTGGAAAGCTCCTTTTTAAATCTTTTTATGAGTTTTTCATTATGCATAACCTTTGTGACGGTTTTTTTTGCTTTATAAAATCGGAAAATAACACCTACTGTTATACTTGCAAGTATATGGCAGGTCAAAAGAAACAGACCGAGCCCCGGCATTTTAAACATTCCGACTGCTACAGCACCTACTACAAAAAGGGGCCCTGAGTTGTTGGTGAAAGAAAGCAACCTCTCAGCTTCGGTTTTGGAAAGCAGTTTTTCCTTCCTCATACTTGCCGTGAGTTTTGCACCGACAGGATAACCGCTGGTTATTCCCATTGCAAACGCAAAGGAACCACAGCCAGGTACATTGAACACAGGGCGCATTATAGGTTCAAGGAGTATGCCTATGGACTTTATGAAACCGGTTTTGTTCAATATTTCAGATGCTACAAAAAAAGGGAACAGAGAAGGAAACACTACATTAAACCATAGGTTAAGGCCGTTTGAGGCTGATTTGACAGCGGTTTCAGAAAATAAAACCAGTAAAAGCACAAATGCAGTGCTTGTTATTGGAAGCAAAAGGGGCTTTATGCATATCACTTTGATCTTGTTGATATTGTAGAGAACTACCATTATTACCACAATGGTTATGAAAATTGTATATGGATTCATTTTTCTCCCTGTATTAATCTGTTAGAATATTATTGTTTTCCTCCTAAGATTTTATTTTAAATATTTGAAATTATGCCAAGGGATGAGTGAAATGATATTTTTTAATGTCCAAATATTCGCCAAATTTATTATTGGGCCTGTAAATTAATTTTTCAATAAAATGGTATTGTATTGAGATGAGTATAAATGGAAGTGAAATAAAACTAAAAAAT
>CAYPCH010000146.1:0-7248 GCA_964409165.1 uncultured Oscillospiraceae bacterium
AAAATAGAACAAATAAATAACAGTACGATACTTTGCAGAAAGTTTTAAGACTGCATGTATAACCTCATTTTCCTTTGGTGTAAAGTCTGTAAAATCATATATATGATCTTGAAGAGATAAAATTTTTTTAAACCATACAGTTTTTAAACGATTTTTGCAATTATTAATAGCAACTCTTATAAGCCATGCTTTTTCGTGTGATTCATTTTCAAACTGCGGACTTTTTTTAATTAATTTTAATAGGGTATCTTGTGTTACATCTTCAGCATCATAAATATTCTTCATATATGAAAAAGCAACTCTAACAATCATATCTGAATATTTCTCAACAACATTATTAATATAATTATTATGTTTATCCACCTACTTACCAGCTTTCACTATTAATACAGTTCATACTATCATAATTTTGCACTGATAAAATCTTTTTTAAAATACGCCAGAAGTATAAGCAGATAAATTGCACTCAGCTTTAAATGGACTCTTGACACTACAGCTGTAATTGTTTAAAATCATTAGAGAATATTAATTTTATATTGCAAAGACGATGATTGGAAGAGTAGATGGTAAATTCCTTTTAGAGAGCAGGCGATGGTGGAATTTCTGCAGGATATACCCTTGAAAATCATCCATGAGTTACACTCTGAACTCATCAAAACCGAAGTAGGAGTTTATTTCACTTTGGGATGTATAGCATTTTAAAGGCTTTGCCTTTGAAAATAATAACTAACAGCATATTTATAATGGTTATTGTTCGCTACTTGGATGAATAGGTGTTGTCGGTATGAGCCGTTATTTCGTTAAAGCGTTCAGGACAAGAACAGATAAGGTAATGCCTTTTTAACTATATTACTGAAACTATATTACTGATATGTTTATTTTCCTGAATTAATTAGGGTGGTACCACGTGGGTATATTCCTCTCGTCCCTTTGATGGATGAGGGGTTTTATTTTTATATACGGAAATGTTTGCCTGTATTCATTGTCAGGCAGGCTGAAGCTGGACTCTACGTAAATAAAATTATATAAATATTGGAGGTATCAAGGATGTACAAAAAGGTATCAACGGATCTTAATTTTGTTGATAGGGAAAAGGACATTTTAAAGTTCTGGAAAGAAAATGGAATATTTGAAAAAAGCATTAAGGAAAGGGAAGATGGCGAGACATTTACTTTTTATGACGGACCTCCTACTGCAAACGGAAAGCCGCACATCGGACATATACTTACAAGGGTTATAAAGGATATTATTCCAAGGTATAAGACCATGAAAGGGTATAAAGTGCTGAGAAAAGCAGGATGGGATACTCATGGACTGCCTGTTGAGCTTGAAGTTGAAAAGCTGTTAGACATAAACGGTAAGCCTGAGATAGAAAAGTATGGAGTTGAGCCTTTTATCCAAAAATGCAAGGAAAGTGTGTGGAAATATAAGAGCGAGTGGGAGCAGATGAGTGACAGAGTAGGATTCTGGGCTGACATGGAAAATCCTTATATTACTTACGACAACAACTATATTGAATCAGTCTGGTGGGCTTTAAAGCAGATATGGGAAAAAGACCTCCTATATAAAGGTCATAAAATAGTTCCTTATTGCCCACGCTGCGGAACTTCCCTTTCAAGCCATGAAGTGGCTCAAGGATATAAAGATGTTACTGAAATGTCGATTTACGTCAAGTTTCAGGTAAAAGGCGAGAAGCAGACGTATTTTATGGCTTGGACAACTACCCCTTGGACTCTGCCTTCGAACGTAGCACTGACTGTAAATCCTAAGGAAACATATGTAAAGGTGAAATGCGCCGATGAGGTGTATATTCTTGCTGAAGCATTAGCCCAGCCTTTACTTTCTGAAGGCTTTGAGGTGCTTGAAAGAGTTACGGGACAGGATCTTATCGGACTTGAGTATGAGCCGTTATTTGATTTTGTCAAGGTGGATAAAAAAGCCTTTTATGTGGCAGGAGGAGATTTTGTAACCCTTACCGACGGTACAGGTATTGTTCATACGGCACCGGCCTTCGGTGAAGATGACGCGAAGGTTGGAAGAGCTTACGACCTTCCCTTTGTCCAAATGGTAAACGAACAGGGTAATTTTATTGAGTCGGCCACACCGTGGAAAGGTATGTTTGTAAAGGATGCCGACCCGCTAATTATTGAACACCTCGAAAAGAGAAACCTTGTATATAAAAAGCTGAACTATGAGCACTCGTATCCTTTCTGCTGGAGATGCGATACGCATCTTTTGTATTATGCTATGGATACGTGGTTTATAAGGATGACGGAGGTTAAGGACAAACTTTTAAACAACAATAATAAGATCAACTGGTTGCCGGATAACATCAGGGAAGGCCGTATGGGTAACTTCCTTGAAAATGTTGTTGACTGGGGACTTAGCCGTTCAAGGTACTGGGGTACTCCGCTACCGATATGGGAATGTGAATGCGGTCATCGTCATGCAATAGGGAGTATTGAAGAATTGAAGCAAATGGGTGAGAATGTACCTGACGATATTGAACTTCACAAGCCTTATATAGATAATGTACTTTTAAAGTGTCCCGGGTGTAAGACTGGCAAAATGAAACGTGTCAGTGAAGTAATTGACTGCTGGTTTGATTCAGGCTCAATGCCCTTTGCACAGTGGCATTATCCTTTTGAAAACCAGGAGGTGTTCAAAGAAAATTTCCCGGCCAACTTTATAAGTGAGGCAATAGACCAAACAAGGGGATGGTTCTATACCCTGCTTGCAATATCCACACTTTTGTTTGATGAGCCTCCGTTTAAAAACGTTATTGTGTTGGGTCATGTTAACGATAAAGACGGCGCAAAAATGAGCAAGCACAAAGGTAATGTAGTAGACCCGTGGACAATACTTGACAAGCAGGGAGCAGATGCGGTTCGCTGGTACTTTTATATAAACAGTGCACCGTGGTTGCCAAGCCGCTTCTATGAGGAGGCTGTAGGTGAAAGCCAGAGGAAGTTTATGGGGACGCTTTGGAACACCTATGCTTTCTATGTACTCTATGCAAACATTGACAAGTTCAATCCGCAGGATTACAAAATAGATTATGACAAACTTTCTGTCATGGATAAATGGATACTTTCGAAACTGAATTCCCTTATCGGAACAGTTGACAAGAATCTTGAGAATTACAGGATAACTGAGTCAGCAAGGGCAATTCAGGAATTTGTTGATGAATTGAGCAACTGGTATGTAAGAAGAAGCCGTGAACGTTTCTGGCAGAAGGATATGAATCAGGATAAGGTTAACGCATACATGACCCTTTACGAGGTATTGGTTCAGGTTACAAAGCTTGCAGCACCCTTTGTTCCGTTTATATCTGACGAAATTTACAGGAACCTTGTGGTGAGTGTCAATAAGAATGTTGCTCAGAGTGTTCATTTATGTGATTATCCTCAAGTGAACGATAAATTTATCGACAAGGAACTTGAAAAGAATATGGATCAGGTTCTTAAACTGGTAGTCTTAGGACGTGCTTGCAGGAATACTTCAAATATAAAGAACCGACAGCCTATATCAAGAATGTACGTAAAATCGGACTATGAGCTTCATGATATGTACAGGGAACTTGTTATGGATGAACTCAATATAAAAGATGTTGTATTTACCGATGATGCGAGTCAGTTTACAGATTATAAATTTAAACCCCAGCTTAGAACCTTGGGACCGAAATACGGAAAACTGGTTCCCCAAATAGCCAATGTGCTCACCGAGGCAAACGGCGTAGAGGTTATGGAGCGTTTCAACAAAGGTGAATCAATAAGCTTCAAAGTTGACGGAACAGACGTTGAACTCTCTGAGAACGATGTTCTTGTTGAGACGGTTCAAAAAGAGGGCTTTGTGTCTGATACCGACAGGGGTATCACGGTAGTACTTGACACAAATCTTACGGAAGAACTTATTGAAGAAGGTTTTATCCGTGAAATAATAAGCAAGATTCAAACTATGAGGAAGGAAGCCAATTTTGAGGTTCAGGATTATATAAACTGCTATGTTGAAGGCAACGCAAGAATTGAAGAGCTGGTAAAGAAAAATCAGACACTGATTTGCGGTGAAGTTTTGGCTGAGAATATCAGGTTTGGAAGCTTGGAAGGCTATAAAAAGCAGTGGAATATTAATGGAGAATCAGTTTGGTTTGCTGTTGTAAAGGCATAAAGTTAGAAAATTAAGGGTTTTTAATAAGAGGAAGCTGGTGCATAATCAGTTGAATAAACTGCTGTGCTCAGCTTCTTTTATTTAGGCTTAGTAATATTGAGTCACCGGGGACGGTTCTTTTTGACTCATTTAAAAAGGGGCTGTTGCACTGAGTAATTAGTGAACAGCTCCTTTTAATCTTTCCCACGTTGATTATATAATATCGGTTATATCGGTCATAATTTGGCAAGATTTTTGTAAGTTTTGACTTCCATAAATGAAAAAGTTTGATATAATGTGAACTAAATGAGAAGAACTGTTGCTGTAAAAAATGTTCAGCAAGAAGTGTAAGCAGGTGGTTATGTCTTAAATTGTTTTCTTCTTCCATTATGCTATAGTGTTTGTATAGTTTCCCAGAGCGGTGTTTGTAAGCCAAGAGCAAAAACAGCACATATGAAGGAAAGAGGTTTAATTTTAATATGACAAATCAAAACAAGATCAAATTTTTAAATAAAAGATTGACGATATTAACGTATATAGTAGGTATAGTACCTTTTTCTATATTCTCGATTTTAGCTATATTTAATTATTTTGAAAAGTTTAAACTATTATATGCATATATTACGGTACCTTTTTATGCCATTTATATTATATGCCTTGTAATTAGGTTGCCCTTTTTTGTTAAAGAAAAATCCAAACAATAAGGATACAAAAAGGATATAGATTATTGGCAATTTGCAAAATTGATTTAGATGAAAAGAGAAGGAGTTATTATGTTAAATAAACGTTTATTTCTGTTTAATATTAGGTTGTTAAGGATAGTGGCTTTTATCTTGTTTGTAATAGTATTTGCAGCTTTACTGGGTTTATCTTACTTAATGAATGGGGGGAAAATATCTTTTCACTTAAGTTGGCAGTTTCTTTTACTACTAGTTGCTTTGTTATTTATTCATGAATTATTGCATGGAGTTGCATTTGCTCTATTTGGCAGAGTTCCGTTCCGGGGAATAAAATATGGATGCAATATTAAAAAAGTAATAGCGTATTGCACATGTGAGGTTCCTATTACTAAGAATGCTTATTTTATTGTTGCAATATTTCCGTTGTTAGTAACAAGCATTATACCTGCGTATTTTGCATTAATTATGGCAAGGCTTGATGCTGTTTTATTTGTAGCATTGGCTTTTGCTTCTAGTATAGGGGATATTGTAATGGCAATGGAGACTCTTAGATTGCCAAAGGGTTCGAAGGTGCTGGATTGCCCAAATGATGCGGGATTTTATTTAGTAGAAGGGGAATCAAGAAATAAAGATAGAATATTTAGACCTTTATTTTCTGAAGAGTTTGAAGAAGATGATACTGCTGACATAAGTATTACAAAAGGCGATGAACCAAAAATCAAAATGTTATGGGTTGCTATTATATCATTTTGTTTTGTTATGGTTTTTTTGTCACTACTATATATAGGGGTTAGAGCTTCAGTGGCTGATTTTGCTAATGAAGCGGGTAAGGCAAAATTTAAGCAAGAGTATCGAATAGATTGACTTATAGCATGTTGGATAAGATTGCTAAGAGGGTTGCTGTGCCTGAATCATGCTAAGATAATCAGATAAAAATGCTTATTTCAGAAGGAAAAAAGAATGAAGCCATTAAGCGATACCGGGAAATTACAGGTGCAGGACTAAAAGAAGCAAATAACAACAAAAGAGGTTCAGAGGGTAAATAGCGTTTATATAAAGTTAGAATAATAATTAAATCAAATAGAAGGTGGGGTTTTATGACCCATACTCGATTTGCCGGACACAGCTAAGTTAGGGTACAATATAACTGTGGAAGGGATCAAAATGGGAAGTCATGGTAAACGTTACACTGAAGAATTCAAAGCGGACATAATACGGCTAGTAAGAGAAGAAAAACGCTCTATTACTAGCATCGAAAAGGATTTTGGTGTCAATGATCAAACTATAAGGAACTGGCTCAAAGAAAGCAAGGACAAGCAAGACCCTGATAAAGTAAGAATAGCAGAATTAGAGGCAGAACTCAAGGAAGCCAAGAAAAAAATTGTAGATCATGAGGTGACAATTGATATATTAAAAAAAGCTACAAGCATCTTTGCCCAGTGCAACCGGAAGTAATATTTCAAATAATAAAAAAGATAGCTAACAAAAAACGCCCTGTTGAGAAGATGTGTGATACTCTGGATGTTTCAAAAAGTGGATATTATGACTGGAATAGAAGAGAACCAAGTGAAAGAAAAAAGACAAACGAGCAGATATTGAGAATACTTAAGGATAGCCATGCAAAGGCTCAGGGCATGATTGGCCTTGATAAAATGTGGGATGATGTTAAGGATGCTGGTATAAAATGCAGCAGGAATAGGGTTTATAAAATTCAGAAGGCAAATGGACTTTACAGTATAAGAAAAAAGCCATACAGAGTATGCTTAACAGACTCTAACCATAATATGCTAAAGGCACCTAACTTCTTAAATCAAGACTTTAATGTTTCAAAGCCTTGTGCTGTTTGGGTTACAGATATTACACAGATAGTTACTGGAGAAGGTAAATTATATTTGGCAGCAGTCAAAGACCTATATAATAAAGAAGTTGTTGGATGGGCAGTAGCAGATCACATGAGAACAGAATTATGTTTAGATGCTATAAGAAGTGCAGTAATAAAACACAGGCCGCCAAAAGGTCTTATCCATCACTCAGATCAAGGAAGTCAGTATTGCAGCAAGGACTATATAGAGGAATTAGAGAAATATGGAATGATAAGAAGTATGAGTAGAAAAGGCAACTGCTGGGACAATGCCTGTGCAGAAACATTTTTCAGTACAATCAAATCGGAACGCCTGCATCATAAGAATTACAAAACTTTTGAAGAAGCAAGAAGAGATATTTTTTGGTATATAGAGAGTTTTTATAATAGAAGCAGAAGGCATGCATCCCTTGGAAATTTAACCCCAGTGCAATTCCTTCAAAAATATTATGGGGACAGGAAAGTTTCCTAAGAAGCAAGAAGTAGCGTTTATGCCGCGAAAGCCTGGTTCTTTCCAGAGTTGGTTGATGTATAATGCTTTTTATGCTATACTTACAGTAT
>CAYPCH010000147.1:0-7168 GCA_964409165.1 uncultured Oscillospiraceae bacterium
TAAAGCTTTTATTGACAAGCTACAATCCAATGCTTTAGAATATTTATGTGAATTTAGAATTATTTTTTTGTGAACAAAGGAGATTTTTGTGAAGAATTTTAGAATGAACATCAGAAACATTGCCATTATAGCCCATGTTGACCACGGTAAAACAACATTGGTTGATGGAATGTTAAAACAAAGCGGTATTTTTAGAGAGCATGAACAGATCCATGACAGAGTAATGGACTCAAGCGACCTCGAAAGGGAACGAGGAATTACAATACTCTCAAAGAATACTGCTATAACTTATAAGGACATTAAAATTAATGTTGTTGATACTCCGGGACATGCGGACTTTGGTGGTGAAGTAGAGCGCGTTCTTAAAATGGTAGACAGCGTCCTTCTTCTTGTTGACGCATTTGAAGGCACAATGCCTCAAACAAGATTTGTACTGAGAAAAGCACTTCAGTTTAACTTAAAGCCTATAGTGGTCATCAATAAAATTGACCGTCCCGAGGCACGGCCTCTTGAAGTACTTGATGAAGTACTTGAGCTCTTTATCGAGCTGGGAGCAAATGATGAACAACTGGATTTCCCTGTCATTTATGCCTCTTCTAGAGAAGGCTTTGCAGTTAAAGCTCTTGACGACAAACCGAAAAACCTTGAACCTTTACTTGAAGCTATCATTGAAAATGTACCACCTCCAAAAGGTTATATGGATAAACCCCTGCAATTCCTGGTCTCAAATATAGATTACGACGAATATGTAGGCAGAATTGGAGTTGGCAGAGTTGAAAGAGGTACCATCCGCTCAGGGCAGTCTGCCCTACTGTGCAAGAAGGACGGTACAGTTGAAAATGTCAAGGTAAGTAAACTATATGTCTTTAGCGGACTTAAGAGGACAGAAGTCTCTTCTGCCTCAATGGGTGATATCATTGCAGTTTCAGGCATGGGAAACATCATCATTGGCGAGACCGTCTGCGAAATAGGGTCTCCTGATCCGCTTCCTTTTATTGACATTGACGAACCGACAATATCAATGACATTCAGTGTAAATAACAGCCCTTTTGCAGGACGCGAAGGTAGCTTTGTAACATCAAGACACTTGAGAGACCGTCTCTTTAAGGAGCTTGAGACAAATGTAAGCCTTCGGATTGAGGAAACCGATTCCCCCGATTCGTTTAAGGTATCCGGAAGAGGCGAACTCCATTTGTCCATTTTGATTGAAACAATGCGCAGACAGGGTTATGAGTTTCAAGTTTCAAAACCCACGGTAATATTTAAAGATATTGATGATGTAAGACATGAACCTATAGAATACCTTATCATAGACGTACCTGAGGATTATATGGGCGTCGTAATGGAAAAACTGGGTATGAGAAAAGCAGAAGTTGCCAATATGAATTCTTCTCAACAGGGTTATATGCGTTTAGAATTTAAAATCCCGGCAAGAGGCTTGATAGGCTATAGATCAGAGTTTTTGACTGATACAAAAGGAAATGGTATAATGAATCATATATTTAGTGGTTTTGAACCTCAAAAAGGTGAAATATTCGGAAGGCAAAGAGGCTCTATGGTAGCTTGGGAAGACGGTGAAGCAGTAATATACGGACTTTTTAATGCACAGGAAAGAGGTTCTTTGTTTATATCTCCGGGAACCAAGGTATATGAAGGTATGATTGTAGGTGAAAATGCAAGGCAGGAAGATATTGTTGTTAATGTCTGCAAAAAGAAACATATTACAAATATGAGAGCATCCGGTTCTGATGAGGCTTTAAGACTTACTACGCCGGTAGTCTTAAGTTTAGAGCAATCTTTAGAATTTATTGCTGATGATGAGTTGGTTGAAATAACTCCAAAAAACATAAGGCTCAGAAAGAGAATTCTTAATTCAGAACAAAGAGCCAAGTCGAGGAATAAAGAAAAATAAAGTGGTGATTAATATGAGTAGGAAGAATACTAATTTGAAAAAACGCAAAACAAAAAAACGAAAAAAGGTCTGGCTGTCCTTACTACTATATCTTCTGTTTTTTACATGCATATTTAGTGTTGCCGGATTTGTTTCATATAGCAAATTCCTGGCCGACGATAGCAACGAAAACCTTGAAGTGCTTAAAGAAGATATAAGTCCTGAAGATGCTGTTGAAGTTATTATACCTTATAATTCAACTACCAATGATATTGTTGAGGTTCTTAAAGCAAAAGGACTTGTAAAATATCCTTTTGCATTTAAATTCATATCCAAATTTGACGGATACGATTACCAGTATAAATCAGGCAAACATATAGTAAGCAAGGAATTTACCTATGAAGAAATTATGAAAGTTCTATGCGATGATCCGGTAACTGTTACTGTTACTATTCCCGAAGGTAAGAACTTTACTGAAATTGTTAGTATTCTTGATGCTAAAAATGTAATTGTAAAGGACGAATTTATTAAGGCCGCCAATGGCGAAACTTTTAATTATGAGTTTTTGAAAGATATCCCTGAAAGGGAAAACCAACTTGAGGGTTATCTTTTTCCAGACACCTACTTTTTTGATCCCGCTTCAAGTCCTAAGGAAATCATTGGAAAGTTTCTAAACAACTTTGACAACAAATTTAAAATTGAGTTCTATAAAAGAGCTGAAGAGCTTGGTATGTCGGTTGATGAAATAATTATACTTGCATCAATAATTGAAAAGGAAACAAAGTTTCCCGGTGAGTTGAGCACTGTTTCGAGTGTATTCCATAACAGGCTCAAAAGCAAGGATTCCTCATTAAAGAAACTGCAATCCTGTGCTACCGTACAGTATATATTGTTTAACAGGGACGGTAAGGTAAAAGAAAATCTTTCCGATGCCGACACAAAAATAGACCACATATACAACACTTATCTTCATGATGGGCTTCCTCCAGGACCAATATGCAACCCGGGGCTTGACGCAATACAAGCAGCCTTGTATCCTGATGAGGAGTCAAACTATTTGTACTTTGTTGCCAAAGGTGACGGTAGTCATTACTTCTCCAAAACCCTACAGGAACACGAATCTGCCAAAAAGCAGTACGAAGCTAATCCTGAAACTGACACCGAGACTGAAACCGAAACACAGTAATTATAGTTTTGTTTATAATAGGAAACAATATTACCTGAGGGTCTTTATAAGACCCTCTCTTGTATATTTTCACACTTTTATAAGGATGGATAGCAATAAAATGATATGTTTTGATTACATAAATGAATACATCAGAAAGACAATTAAAAAGAATGAAGGTTTATTGGCAGAGCTTGAGGCTTTTGCTGCTGAAAATCACGTTCCCATAATACATCCCGAAGTTGCCTCATTATTAAAACTAACAGGTCTTATGGCAAAACCTGAAAGAATATTGGAAATAGGAACTGCTATCGGGTATTCTGCTATATTGCTTTCTTCAACACTTGCACCCGGAGGAAAAATAGACACTATTGAAAGATATGAGCTTATGGTTGAAAGAGCCAAAGCAAACATAAAAAAAGCAGGGCTTGATGAAACAATAACAATCATACCCGGTGACGCACTTGACATACTTAAGTGCCTGAATAAGCAGTATGATTTTATATTCCTTGATGCCGCAAAAGGCCAATATCCCGAGTTCCTTCCCGAATGCCTTCGTATGCTGAAAAGCGGTGGAATACTGTTTTCCGATAATGTGCTGTACAAAGGCATGATAGCCAGCGACAAACTGGTTGTGAGAAGAAAAAAGACCATTGTTACCAGAATGAGAAGTTTCCTTGATCAAATTTGCAAAAACGACAAACTTGAAACAACTATAATACCTATTGGTGACGGTGTGGCTATAAGCTATAAAAAAACAGAAGGAGAAGTAAAAATCTATGAAGAAAGTTGAACTACTTGCACCGGCAGGCAACCTGGAAAGATTAAAGATGGCTGTAATATACGGAGCTGATGCTGTTTACCTTGGTGGTGAAAAATTTGGTCTTAGAGCACATGCAGACAATTTTTCTTATGATGACCTTAAAACCGGAATAGACTTTGCTCACAGCAGAGGCAAAAAAGTATATATTACCATGAATATATTTGCCCACAATGAAGATTTCTCAGGTATGCAAGATTATATAAGTGAAGTTAGGAATATGGGTGTGGATGCAATAATACTTTCAGACCCAGGCATTTTTTTCCTTGTTAAAGAAATAGCGCCAGATATGGATATTCATTTGAGCACCCAGGCAAATAACACCAACTGGATGAGTGCAAAGTTTTGGTTTGACCATGGTATAAAAAGGATTGTACTTGCAAGGGAGCTATCCTTAAATGAGATAAAGGAAATCAGGCAGAAAGTGCCGCAAAGTCTTGAACTTGAGATGTTTGTCCACGGTGCCATGTGCATATCCTACTCTGGCAGATGCCTTTTAAGTAATTACATGGCAGGTCGCGATTCAAACAGGGGTCAATGTGCACATCCCTGCCGTTGGAAATATCATCTTGTGGAAGAAAAAAGACCCGGTGAGTATTTGCCTGTTGTTGAAGACGAAAGAGGTACTTTCATCTTCAATTCAAAAGACCTTTGCATGATTGGACACCTACCCGAAATTATTGAATCAGGAATAATTAGCCTTAAAATTGAAGGACGCATGAAAAGCTCCTATTATGTAGCAACCGTTGTAAAAGCATATCGTGATGCACTTGATGCCTATTACGATATGGGAAAGGACTACAAATTCAATCCAAAATGGCTTGAAGAACTGTCAAAGGCAAGTCACAGAGAATATACCACAGGATTTTATTTCAACAAGCCTTCTCAGGAAGGTCAGATATATCATACAAGCTCATACATCAGAGATTATGACTTTATAGGTGTTGTAACATCTTATAATAAGGACACAGGTATTGCTGTCATTGAGCAGAGAAATAGAATGTATACCGGTGAGGAAATTGAGGTTGTAAATCCAAAAGGTGATTTCTTTGTTCAAAAAATTGCATCCATGAAGAATATTGAAGGTGAGGAAATTGATGTGGCACCCCATCCGCAAATGACGGTTTATATGCCAATGGAAAAGGATGTTGAAGAGTATACAATGCTAAGAAGAAAAGCATAAAAATAATGGTATAAAACCCCCTCTTTTATGGAAGAATCTATTAAAGAACAAATCTAACATAAGCGAGGGGCTTTATTATGAATAGAATTAAACTTCTTCTTTTCTTCTTTACATTTGTAATATTGCTATTGGTAGCCCGTTTTGCATACATACAGATATATAAAGGAGAACAACTATACATTTCGGCTACCGTACAAAAAACAACAAATTCCCATATACAAATACCGCGTGGCAACATACTTGACATCAATATGATTCCTTTTACAAACAGAACAAAAAAAGTTGATATTGCAATTAAGCCTATGTATTTAAGAGGTAACGTCAAAGAAATACAAAAAATTGCAAGCATTCTCGATATCAATTTTAATGAACTTGAAAGGAAAATCGAAATTAAGAAAGAGCCAATACTTATTGAAATCGATAATGACAAAAAAAACAGGCTTATTGGTGAAAAAACTCAAGGAATTTCATTTATCAATTCACTAAAAAGATATGACGATAATCCTCTTGCCGTACATGTATCAGGCTATCTCAACAGAACAGATTACAAAGGTGAAGCAGGAATTGAAAAATTCTACGAAAATATATTAAAGGTAAGAGGTGCAAATTCCGTATACGTTGTAACCGATGCGAAAGATAATCTTCTAAAGGGTCTGGGATACAGATTCATGAATTCCGGAAAAGATAAAGAAAACAATGTACAATTAACTATAGACTATCATATTCAAAAAATTGCAGAGAATGTTATGGATAAGTATAATCTATCCGGCTCTGTAGTGATTGAAGACGTAGTAACAGGCGATATACGTGCTATGGTCAGCAAACCTGACTTTAATCCCGATAAAATAGAGAATTATCTTGACAGCACTAAAAAGGAGCTTTTTAACAGAGCAGTTGCATCATATAATTTAGGCTCAATTTTTAAAATTGTGGTTCTCGCCAGTGCATATAATAATAATATAAATCCGCAAATGTATTATTTCTGTCCCGGATATATTCAGCTTGGAGATAAAGACTTTAGATGTTCTTCATATTACAGGGGCGGGCACGGTCTGGTTTCACTTCAGGAAGCTTTTGCTTCATCATGCAATCCGTACTTTATTGAACTTGGACTAAAAGTGGGTCATAAAAACATTCTTGAAACAGCAAAAATGTTTGGATTAGGCGAAGTAACAGGTATAAATGCCCAAGGCGTGGAAGAATCGGCAGGAAACCTTCCCGATCCAGATGGATATTTTACATATGGTGATACAGCAAATATATCCATCGGACAGGGAGATATAATGGCCACTTCCCTTCAGGTTGCAGACATTGTAGCAACCATTGCAAACGGCGGCATCAAAAACAAGGTTAATATCGTTGATTCTATTGTTGATTCAAGGGGCAATAAAGTAAAACAAATACGAAATGATGCGGGCAAAAGAATAATACCAAAAGAGGTGTGTGATAAAATACGGCAGCTTATGGAGGAAGTAACCATTACAGGTACCGGGACAAAAGCAAATCTAGATGAATACGGCGGCGCAGGAGGAAAAACCGGCAGTGCTGAAACCGGACAGTATGAAAACGGCGAGAAGGTTGTACATGCATGGTTTGCAGGATACTTCCCCAAATTAAATCCGAAGTACTCCATTTCGGTTTTTATTGAGAATGGAAAAAGCGGTGGAACAGTTGCAGCACCTATATTTGAAGAAATCGCAAAAAACATTATGATAAACGGTCATTGATATTTTTGTGTGTACTTGCACCACAAAAAGCAAATATTCATATAATTATAAGGTAGCCTATTTACAGGAGGTGCCTTATTTTGTTTGATATTCTTTTTGCATCATTTTTTGATATATTTAATAATATATTCTTCCTTTTCGGCTATGTTTCCAATGTCAATTCTTTTCCTCAGCCCTTAACCCCGGAAGAAGAACAGTATTATATAAAACTCTTAAAGGAAGGAAGTGAGGACGCGAGAAACATACTCATTGAAAGAAATCTACGTCTTGTTGCACATATAGTAAAAAAATACAACTGCACATCAAACGACTGCGATGATCTTATTTCTATTGGAACAATAGGTCTTATAAAAGCCATTGCAACATTCAATCACGAAAAGGG
>CAYPCH010000148.1:0-6833 GCA_964409165.1 uncultured Oscillospiraceae bacterium
TTTGCTAGTTATGGATTTTTATTGAGTATTTAAATAAAATGCTATAAAATATAATTGAATAAGATGGGGTTTTACATTTCACAAGAAAGGATTGAGAACTTGAAAGAATGTAGGGCTGGATGTGCTGCTTGTTGTATCTTTATATCCATATCGTCTCCAATACCCGGCATGCCTGACGGAAAATCTGCCGGTGAAAGGTGCATTCAGCTGACAACTGATAACAGGTGCAGATTATTTGGTAAGTCGGAAAGACCTCCTGTATGTATCAGTTTAAAGCCTTCTAAAGAAATGTGCGGATTGAATTACGAATATGCGAAGGAATATCTCTCCAATTTGGAGGAAATTACAAAGCCTGAGAGGGTTTCTGATACAGGTTATCAAGTGACCAGTAACAGAATTCGTTTCTAGAAGCGGAGCACAAACAGGAGAAGTGCATTTTAACATTATGAAAGACTAGAAATTGGTAATATTAAAAAGCACTGGTTAATTGATTTTCCCAACATACATAGCATGATTTTGTACATACTAATATTTATTGGCATATAGCAAAATTATGTGGAGGTATGAACATGGAGTCTTTATATAAAAGTAAGGGAAACGGACTTATAAAAAGCATATTCAACCCGAAGGATATACCGGAACTGGAAATCATTGAACTTGAATTGCTTGCTATACTATCTGACAGCAAAGGTTTGGTAAGGGATATGTGTAGCCGTCTTCTAAACGCTGGAGGCAAGAGAATACGGCCTTTGATGGTTTTATACAGTGGAATGATTTTCTCGCCGATTTCCAAAAACCTTATAAAAGCGGCACTTTCTTCTGAATTAATACATATGGCATCATTGGTGCATGATGATATTATAGACAATTCCCCTTTAAGGCGTGGTAAACCCTCGGTGAATAGCTCATGGGGGAATCATTTTGCTGTTCTATGTGGAGATTATCTGTTTGCAAAAGCTTTCGGACTATTATCATATGGCAGGTTGACAAGAAGTATGGATTTTATGGTTCATGCTATTGAAAACATGTGCCAGGGTGAAATCATGCAGGCAGCAAACAGGTTCAATACAAATACTGACGTGGAAATGTATTACAATCTGATTGGTAAAAAAACAGCTGTATTCTTGGAATGTTGCTGCAAATCAGGAGCAGCTGTTTCCGGGGCAGGTAAACTGCATATTGACGCAGTTGGCGGCTATGGTCTTCATTTGGGATATGCGTTTCAAATTATAGATGATCTTTTAGATGTTTGTGGGAACGAAGAAATAACAGGCAAACCCAAGTTTGAAGATTTATCCCAGGGCAATATAACATTGCCGATCATTATGCTTGTGCAAAGCTGCAATTGCAGTAAAGTTGTTGAGGAAGCTGTCAACAGTAAATTCCATTCTAAAGATATATGCATAGAGATATCAAATTTGCTTAAGGATGCAGGAATCATTGAAAAATGCTTTGACATTGCGTACGGGCATATTGAAAAGGCAAAAGAATGTCTGGAAATACTCCCTCAATCGGAGTACTGCATACGCCTTTATAACCTTGCCGAAATTTTAAAGGCAAGAGTAAACTGAGATTTTTATTGACTACAGAATTCCTGTGTGACGGAGTAGTCGGCAGAGTCCATGATACAATTTGGTGTCGGTTCCGCAGTTTTTTATGATGCGTATGCTTGTTTTTTTGTTGTGCTCATGTAGCGCTTTTGAATCGGACAAATACATTGCAAGAATTCCTTTGACTATTGTTTTGTGAAACAAAGGGTAACGTAGTTTTTCACACATCTGGAGCGATTTTTGGACAAAGAACAGAATTCTTTCTTCACATTCATTTATGTTTCTATAATAATATGTGAAATTTAAATCACCTGTATCCATATCTTCGACAGAATCAATGTAATAATCCATGAGAATATGGAGCCCGCAAATCCAAGGGAAATAAGCCTTGTCAATAAGCTCTGCTTCTTCTTTTGTCAACTTTTCGTCATAAGCTGCCACATACATGGCAAAAATGCCGAGGGTCGAACCTGCAGAAGCAGAAAATTCCCATATGGATATATCGCTATAGTTAATTATATATTTATTGGCCCATTCCTTCAGGAAATTTTCGCGGACATTATCATCAAGATGCTTGTAGGTTTGAAGTGAGGAATAAAGCATGATATATCTCTTGATGTAATGAATTGCGAGGCTGTATGAAGGCGGAATCAATGCTGATTTTCTGCATTCGTTGACCAAATGTGAAAGATAATCGTTATCCTTCTTGTGAGGATAAAATTTGTAATAGTCGTGAAGAGCGCGTGAAGGCTCTGTTGCGTCAAGCATGGAAATATGAAGCTGCCTGAAAGCCTGTTTATCCTTTACCTCTGTTCTGTCACAGAGGTTATCCAGGTAATCGCTGATTGTTTGAAGCGATACAACAAACTTTACGGCAGAGTCGAAGTCGATGTCGGGATACAACGCATATGCACACCCTCCAAGGCAATGAAAGCTTTTAGCCTCTATACTTGCAAGGATCTGTTTCCTGAGTTCTCTGTCTGAAACTTTTCCAGAAAGGTTTTTAAGGCTTTTAAGGTGTTTTTTGACTTCAGGAAAGACTTTTGCAACATATTTTAATATAAGCCACAGACCGCTATTACATTTTAACTCTATAACATTTTCCTCCATTTTAACATGCTTATAAAGTATTATTTGTAGATGATATATATTTATACGGACTAAAATACATTATAATCAACCACATACGGCACAATGCTTTTCGGGGAACAAATAAACAGCGGGAAATGATTTTTTATTTCTCGCATAACTTTATAAACTTGAACTCGGTAACATCGAAAAGCCCCTGATCGGTAACCCTGATTTCCGGTATTACAGGAAGTGCTAGAAAGGATAGAGTTGTAAAGGGGTCTATTTCAGGATTAACACCAAGTTTATGCGCAGTTTCAATCATCTGTGCAAGTTTGGATTCCACATAAGCGGCGGAACGGTTACTCATTAGGCCGGCAATGGGAAGCTCAAGGATGCCTAATACCTTGCCGTCTCCAACAACTGTAAATCCGCCGTTTGCTCTTTTGATTTCATTTATTGCCAAAAGCATATCGTTGTCGTTATCACCTATCACAATCAGATTGTGTGAGTCATGGGCTACTGTGCTTGCAATAGCGCCGTTTTCTATATTAAAACCTTTTACTATTCCCAGCCCGATTTTGCCTAAAGACTTATGACGCTCTATAACAGCAAGCTTTGAATGGGTTTTATCTGCGACAAAAAAGCCGTCTTTTACTCCTGTTCTGGAGTTTTCCTTTTTTGTAATAAGCTCATTTGGGAGTATGCGTATAACTACGGCATTGTCATCACTCATGGGTATAGCCAGATCGTTGCCTGTTATGTAAGGAATTCTGACGGTATTGGTAACGTTTTTGTCTTCATCCGGTGTAGAAATACCGATGATTGAGCCTGAATCCACAACAACCTGACCACGATATAACACTTTTTCTATATCGAAATTTCTTAAATCATTGAGCATGAGTAAATCTGCAGAATAGCCTGGAGCAACAGCACCAAGTCTTTTGAGTTTGTAGCACCTTGAGGCGTTTATTGTAGACATACAAATTGCTTCAATGGGATCTAAACCGCATGAAATTGCCTTTTTAATGTTATAGCTTATATGCCCTTCACTCCGGATATCCTCAAGATGTTTGTCGTCTGTGCAGAAAAGACATTTGTCAAGGTTAATGCCTTTATTCAGCAGACCCTTCACAATGTTTTCCAGGTTCTTAGCAGCGGAACCCTCCCTTATTTGAACATACATCCCCAGCCTCAGGCGTTCTAAAGCTTCATCGGGTGTCGAGCATTCATGGTCGGTAAGAACACCTATGGCTTTGTAGGCATTTAATTCATTCCCTGTAAGAGAGGGAGAGTGTCCATCAATGATTGCGTGGTCAAAAAGGTCAACCTTCTTAAGCATGTTTATGTCTCCATTCAGTAGCGAAACAAAATCCATAACTTCACCGAGCCCCAATATCCTGTTAAATCCTTTTAAAGGCTCCATAGCTTCTGCATTGATGTATGCCCCATTATCCTCGAAAGGTGTTGCAGGAACACAGGAAGGAATCATTATATATACGTTCATTGGAAGATGTTTTGTCTGATTCAGCATGTAATGAATTCCGTTGATGCCGCAAACATTGGCTATTTCATGCGGGTCAGCAATGATTGTGGTAGTCCCAAAGGGAAGAATTGACCTTGCAAATTCTGAAGGAGTTACCATAGAGGACTCAATGTGCACATGACTGTCTATAAGTCCAGGACAAATGTACTTGCCCTTTGCATCAATTTCTTTTTTACCAGTATATTTACCTATTCCTACGATAAGATCTTTATAAATGGCAATGTCTCCGAGGACTATTTCCTTTGTAAAAACATTAACTATATTGGCGTTTTTTATTACAAGGGTTGCTTTTTCTTTTCCCAAAGCAACATTCATTCGATTCTGTTTTAATTTTACACTCATGTTACCCTCCCATTATTTATGTGAATTTTTTGTTGTATTGTTACGATAAATATAGTGCTTATATTTTTAGTTTTTTTTATTATACCACTTTTCCAGATAAAGCTAACTATAAAGGTATTTTCATTTATTTATAGATTTGCATTCTATATTATAGTAAAATATATACAATTGTATTAAGGGATGCGTGAAATATTACTTTCACTTTTTTGTGTCGCTATTTGGCTTCAAATAAGTGTTAAGCGAAAATAGTAATGGAAGTTATATTTTCACCTTCCTAAATAATTTGTTTACTTGATAAGAAAAAAATATATAGAGAGGAGAAAATGATTTGAAAAAACTGAACAGATTTATTTCTGGAATTGCAGTATTTATTTTAAGTATATCATTAATGGCGTCGTGCAGTAATAATGAGGTTGAAACAAAAAAAAATCCACCAATAGAAACAAAAGAAGTCAGTATAATTGAAGGAATCCATTTGAACCCTGACCTTTCGGTGGATGAAAAAGTAAATAAGCTAATTGAACTAATGACACTCGAAGAAAAAGTTGGGCAGATGGTTCAAACCGACAGGAGTACAGTAAGGCCGGATGATGTGAAAAAGTATTTCCTTGGGTCTCTTTTTAGCGGTGGTGGTTCATCACCGGGAAGGAATAACCTGAAGGATTGGATAAAAATGTGTGAAGATTTTCAGAAAGCCGCGATGTCCACAAGGCTTGGAATTCCAATAATATATGGGATAGATGCAGTTCACGGACACAATACGGTGCATGGTGCTGTTGTATTTCCTCATAATATTGGGCTGGGAGCTACCGGAAACTCCGAGCTGATGGCTGGTATAGGCAGAGTTACAGCGGCTGAGATGATTGCAACCGGTGTAAACTGGAATTTTGCTCCATGCGTTGCAATCTCGCGAGATGAGAGATGGGGAAGGACATATGAATGCTATAGTGAAAACCCTGAACTTGTAACACAGCTTTCTGTTCCTTATATAAAAGCCATGCAGGATTATGGAATTTCAGCATGTGCCAAACATTATTTGGCTGACGGAGCAACCTTGTGGGGAACGGGAGATAATGGACATGATATAGATCAGGGAGATGCCCGGATATCTGAAGAAGAGTTAAGAAAGATCCATTTACCTGCTTATCAGGAAGCTGTAAAAGCAGGAGTTAAAACTGTGATGATTTCATTTAGCAGTTGGAATGGTGTTAAGAATCATGAAAACAGTTACCTTATTAATAATGTACTGAAAGATGAGCTTGGATTCGATGGATTTGTGGTTTCGGACTATGAAGCCATTAAACAGTTGAGTGGCAGTAGCTTTTATGAACAGTTGGTGGATTCCGTAAATGCCGGGGTTGATATGTTCATGGAACCTAGCCAATGGAAGACAGTTATTAGCTCTTTGAAAGAGGCCGCGGAAAAAGGAGATATTAAAGAGGAGAGGCTTAATGATGCAGTATCTAGAATTTTGAGAGTTAAATTTGAGACCGGCTTATTCGAAAACCCAACCGGAGACCGTAAACTTGCAGTGGAACAGCTTGGACAGGAGGAGAACCGAGAGGTTGCAAGACAGGCTGTTAGGGAATCCTTGGTGCTTCTTAAAAACAAGAACAATGTACTTCCGCTAAAAAAAGAAGCAAAGGTGTTTGTTACAGGACCGGCGGCAGATGATGTAGGGATTCAATGTGGTGGCTGGACTATAAGCTGGCAGGGGGGAACAGACAGGGAAAGCAGGTATGGAAAGAGATGGACTACAGGAACTACAATTCTTGAAGGGTTTAAAAGAATAGCCGAAAAAAGCGGAGGAACAGTTTTAACAGATCCGAAAGAGGCAGTAAATGCTGATGTTGCAGTTGTTGTTATAGGTGAGAAGCCGTATTCCGAATACGAAGGAGATGACAGAAGCCTTGACCTGTATTCCGGTGTTGCATTAAGCGGAAACCGGGAAGCTTTGGAACAGGTAAAAGAGTTGGGTATTCCTGTTGTAGTGGTTCTAGTATCTGGAAGACCCAGAATAGTGACTGATGAGATTCAGAGCTGGGATGCCTTTGTAGCTGCATGGATTCTGGGAACTGAAGGGGATCAGGTCGCAGATGTTCTTTACGGAGATTATAACTTTAAAGGCAAGCTGCCAATTACCTGGCCTGCAAGTGTTGATCAGATACCTGTAAACTATGGTGACGACAATAATAAGGATATTCTGTTTCCGTATGGGTTCGGTCTTGAAACAAGGGGTGAGTGAAGTAACTGAAAAGAGCATTTGTAAAAGTTAATATTATGATGCTGTTTTGTACATAAAAAGACTCAACCAGTGCATAAATACT
>CAYPCH010000149.1:0-3170 GCA_964409165.1 uncultured Oscillospiraceae bacterium
GGTAAATAATCCACATTATCCCTTGCTTAGGAAGCAAAACTTCTGGTTAACCCTTTAAAGGACTGTGCCCAACTTTACATTCATGATATTTCCATTTGAAAGAGGCAAAATTGAGTACCCTCGGTGGGTACTCAATTATTTTATGTTAATTATTTTGTGCTTGATATGTACTTCTTCTATCTTATTGCGGTGCTCCATAGAAAACAATACCCTTGCTTGAATCTATGGTTACAACAGAACCGCTTTTTAAAATTTGAGTTGCATTTTCGGCCCCTACAATAACTGGTATTTCAAGGGTTAGTCCGATTGTAGCAGCATGGGAACTGGTTCCTCCCTCTTCAACTATAATTCCTGATGCTCTCTTCAAAAGGGGAAGCATTTCGTTATTGGTATAGGGTGCAACAATTATATTGCTATCAACAAATATATCATCAGCTTCATCTATGGTTCTTATAACACAAAGTTCCCCGGTTGTCTGACCCGTGTTTATTCCCGTACCCTTAACAAGGACTTTACCGACAATGTGTACCTTTAAGAGGTTTGTAGTTCCGCTTACTCCTACCGGTATGCCAGCAGTAATAATTACAAGATCCCCGTTTTGAACTTTGCCCGACTCTAAAGCTTTTTCAACACCAACATCAAACATTTCATCAGTTGTTTTTACCGTAGGCACAAGGAAAGGAATTACACCCCATGATAGAGCAAGCTGCCGTAGTACTTTTGGATATACTGTAGTCGCAATAATAGGACATGGAGGTCTGAATCTTGATATCATTCTTGCTGTAAGTCCTGAATGAGTAACTGTAATTATTGCTGATGCAGTAAGATCCATTGCAGTAGTGCATGTCGCATGACTTATTGCATTGGTTATGCTAGAAGCGACGGTATACTTTGCTGACGTAAACCTTTTCCAGTAATCCATTGAATTTTCTGCCTTTTCAGCTATTTTACACATGACTTCAACAGCTTCGAGAGGGTATTTACCTGATGCGGTTTCGCCTGAAAGCATAATGGCGCTAGTGCTGTCATATATGGCGTTTGCTACATCACTTGCTTCTGCGCGTGTTGGTATTGGGTTTCTTATCATTGAATCAAGCATTTGGGTGGCTGTAATAACAGGTTTTCCGGTTTTATAGCATTTTTCTATAATACTTTTTTGAACTATTGGCACTTCTTCAACAGGTATTTCAACACCCATATCTCCTCTTGCCACCATAATGCCATCAGATACTTTTATGATGTCGTCAATATTTTTTATACCCTGACGGTTTTCTATCTTTGCTATAACATTAATGTCCTGACCACCGTATTTTTCAAGCAGCTTTTTTATTTCAACAACATCAGAAGCTTTTCTTACAAACGATGCGGCAATAAAATCCACATCATTCTCAATTCCAAATTTTATGTCTTCAATATCTTTTTCAGTAAAAGCGGGAAGGCGAATTTCAACCTCGGGTACGTTAACGCCTTTTCTGTTGCTTATTACACCCCCGCTTATAACAGTGCAATGGATATCCTTGCCTTTTACTTCTTTAACTTCAAGCTCCACCAGACCGTCATTTATAAGTATTTTTCCGCCTTTGAAGACATCCTTGTAAAGATCCTTATAGTCAATGGAGACCTTGGTGTTATCCCCGATTATGTCTTTGTTGACCAGTACAAAACTGTCTCCATCATCCAGTGTAACTTCATCCTTTTCAAAGGTACCTATTCTTATTTTAGGACCTTTCATATCAAGCAAAAGAGCCACAGGCATTCCCAATTCTTCTCTGGCTTCTTTGAAGAAATCAATTCTTTTTTTATGCTCTTCATGTGAACCATGGGAGAAGTTCATGCGACCTACATTCATTCCAGCTTTCATAAGCTTTTTAAGCATATCCTTATTGCCAACAGAAGGTCCTAAAGTACATATTATCTTTGTTTTTCTCATTTGAAATACCATTCCTTTCAGTTAACGCTATTTGCAAAAAAAACACAATTAAAGAATTAGTATATTTTAAATTGCAAAATAAGCTATAAATTAATAAATACTAAAAAACGCAAAGCAAAAGAAAATGCCTTACGTTATTAATTGCCACAAGAAATACCGACTAAACTAAAACAAAAAGCTATATTTTCTTATATCTAAAGCAATTTCAAAAACGATTCCAAAGATTACCTTGGTCAATTTTTAATGTTGAAGATTAGTAAAATCAATATTTCTGAAATCCTCAGTTGACCAGTTATTTTTTTGGAATCACCTGACCCATTGTTAATATATATTATAATTTATTAAAAAGCAATAAGAATATAGATTAATAGATAGGCACTTAAATTTGATGCTTTCGGTATGGTTTAAAACTAATGGGTAATTAAAGAAAACCCCTTGAAACATTGATTGGTAAGTGTTTCAAGGGGTTTTCATGCCCGTCGGATGTGATATTATATAAATCCATCATTGATGGATTGTTAATTATTTATTTTTTTGTTAAATACGGATATAAATATGCCCGTGGTTGTACCCAACCTTCAGAGGCTGCTTTATCGGCTAGTCCTATTTTATCCGGATCATCTGCCAAACTCCAACCATTAGGAGTTCTAGCGGTTCCCCAAGGGAAATCTATTGGAAATGTTATATCTTTCCTAATATTGATGCCTAAATGCAAATGGGGCGAATAACGATCAGGTTCAAAACTTGCAATCGTACCAACCACCTGACCTGCCTTGACTTTTGTACCCTTCTCTAAAGTACTGTTCACGTGACCATATACCGCATAAAAAACGCTACCGTCTTCATGATAAAATTTAAACCAAATGTTTTTATGCATTGGTACAAGATCTGTTCCATTATGCTCAACAACACCATCTGATATAGCAAAAACATCTGTCCCTACAGACTCGAAAATATCATGACCGCAATGGAACTTAGTCTCTGACAACACATGTGGATATTTAAGCCAGTCGCTAGAACCCATTTTTTTACTAACCGTAGGATAATAATAAATAAAATCATTTGTCTTAGGAATTGTAGTTGGTGCAATAGTCGCACGTGGTGTCGAAGTATTAGTCGGCTTAGGAGTAGCGGTTGGTGCAATAGTTATACGTGGTGCTGGCGTGTTAGTCGGCTTAGGAGTAGTGGTTGGTGCAATAGTTATACGTGGTGTTGGAGTATTAGTCGGCTTAGGAGTAGC
>CAYPCH010000149.1:3270-6721 GCA_964409165.1 uncultured Oscillospiraceae bacterium
TTAGGAGTAGCGGTTGGTGCAATAGTTATACGTGGTGTTGGAGTATTAGTCGGTTTAGGAGTAGCTGTTGGCGCAATAGTTATACGTGGTGTTAACGTGTTAGTCGGCTTAGGAGTAGCGGTTGGTGCAATAGTTACGCGTGGTGCTGGAGTATTACTCGGCTCAGGAGTAGCACTTGGAGTTGGAACTACACTTGGTTCAGGAGTAGTACTCGGCTTAGGAGTGATACTCGGAGTTGGAGCAATATTTAGTCTTGAAGGCGCTTTTGATTTAGAAGTGGCACTTGGCTTAGGAGTTATACTTGATTCCAGAGTAGAACTTGGTTCTGGAATTACACCTTGAGTTGGAAATACACTTAGTATTGAATACCTTATTGAATCTGGAGTCGCAGTTGGTTCTGGAGTCACGCTTAATTCAGAAGTTGCACTTAATTCAGAAGTTGCACTTGATTCAGAAGTTGCACTTGGCTCAGAAGTTGCACTTGGTTCAGAAGTTGTACTTGGTTCTGGAACGGTGCCCGATTTTGCAGTGTCGTTTTGTTCTTGAGCGACGATTTGTTCAGAAGTTGCAGTCGGTTCTGAAGTTACGCTTTGTTCTGGATTTACACTTGGTTCAGAAGTTGCACTTTCTTCTGGATAGACAACTGAATTTGAAGCCTCACTTGAATTTGGGCTTTTCTTACAAGAGACAAAAACTACACTAGCAACGATACCAAGAACTAATAAGGTGAATAATAAAGTCATCCTTTTCATTAACATTCTCCTTTTAAAAAAAATTATTAACAAGGTTTGATTAAAACCTTCAATTAAAAAACAATAAATCTTTATTTTAATGATACCATAAAAAAAGCCAGATAAAAAGCCAAAAATAAGTTAGAATAGTGCTATGGGAAAAGACGGGTTTTAAAAGCAGGGGAAGCTAGGACCCCACCGTCAAAACTGATTTCACAGCCAAGAAATTCGGCAACAAACCCCACCAGTAGCGTAGTTTGGTCAGAAATAGTACTGTCAACAAACCGGGCGTTTTTTGTATTAAGGCTAACTGAAACGGTAATATATTCATCGTCAAGGGGGGTCGAAATTAGGACTATAGGTCTTCGCGTCCAACGGTTCTCATGAACTTTGTATCTAGTCCTCAAGAGCCATTTGTGACTATTTCGTATTGGGTGAATAATGTTGTTGAGGTTAAAAATACTTTAATGTGTTAACATAACATGTTTTTGCATACTTATATTTGACTTATTGGAACAAGTCTACTGTAGATAAATTACTGTAAATAAATTTATTTCATACTTTCTCTTCACAATCAATATTATACTTTTTATAAAAATTTTATCATAAAAATTCCACATTCTTATCACCTATTATTTTCAAAAAAAATATTTTTAAAATAGTCACATAAGTTAGCTGTTTAATGGTATAATGGGTTCATTGCGTAAATAGCAAGTGTGTGCTTCTCGTTTGGATGATGGTTATGCTTCTGGTGTGGCTATAATTCGATTAATACTTAAAAAGTACGAAGAGTGGATTACTTTGTTTGTCCACTCTTTGTATTTTACTAGCAAATTTTAAAATATATTTGCAATTGCAACAAAGAATATCTATGGAGGTGTTTTATATTAGAAAAAATGAATTGCCAATGAATGATCAAATCAGGGACCGGGAGGTTCGCCTTATTGACACGGATGGTAATATGTTAGGAGTAATGACATCAAAGGATGCACAGAATCTGGCGATAACAAAGAATCTTGATCTTGTAAAAATTGTACCGAATGCATCGCCGCCTGTATGCAAAATCATGGACTATGGGAAATTCGTGTTTGAACAGACCAAGAAAGAAAAAGAGGCTAAGAAAAATCAGAAAGTTGTTTCAATTAAGGAAGTAAGGCTGTCTGCAACAATCGAAGCACATGATTTTGATGTAAAGGTTAAGAATGCCTTTAAATTTTTACAAAATGGAGATAAAGTCAAAGTCAGTATAAGATTTCGGGGCAGAGAAATGAAATATACAGTTTTAGGGAAGGAAGTTTTGGATAGGTTTGCTGTTGCTGTTGATGATGTAGGAATGGTTGAAAGACTGCCAAAACTTGAGGGTAGAAGCATGATACTTATATTAAACCCCAAAAAACAGTAAGGAGGTTTGCTATGATTTCTTGGAAAGGTAAAAGCCTTAATATTGGCAATTTAAAGGCAAGACTGCCTATTATTCAAGGTGGAATGGGTATTGGGGTGTCATTAAGCGGACTTGCTTCGGCGGTAGCGAATGAAGGCGGTATAGGAGTTATTTCCGCTGCCGGCATAGGGATGATGGAACCTGATTTTTCGACTAACTATATTCAGTCCAATATCAGGGCACTTAGAAATGAAATAAGAAAAGCACGCGAACATACCAAAGGAATTATTGGTGTAAATATAATGGTAGCACTGTCGAATTTTGCGGACATGACTAAAACTGCAATAGAAGAGGGAATAGATATTATTTTTTCCGGAGCTGGTCTTCCGCTTAATCTCCCTTCATTTTTAAAGGATTCAAGGAATACAAGACTTGTTCCTATTGTGTCTTCTGCAAGGGCGGCAGCCCTTATATCAAAAAGGTGGATGGAGAAATATAATTATGTTCCCGACGCAATTGTGGTAGAAGGACCAATGGCAGGAGGACATCTGGGATTTAAAAACGAGCAACTGGATGATCCTGAGTACAAGCTTGAAAAGCTGGTTTCTGAGGTTGTAATTGAAACTAAAAAAATTGAAGACAAGGCAGCCAGATATATTCCGGTAATTGTTGCAGGAGGTATTTATTCTGGCGAGGACATATATAAGTTTATACAATTAGGTGCATCGGGTGTTCAGATGGCAACCCGATTTGTTACAACAGTTGAATGTGATGCTTCCTTAGAGTTTAAAAAAGCATATATTGACTGTGGAAAAGAGGACATAGGAATTATTAACAGTCCGGTTGGTATGCCTGGAAGAGCAATAATAAATAAGTTTATAAACGATGTAAATGCAGGAAATAAAAAGCCATATAAATGTCCTTATCACTGCATTGTAACTTGTGATTATAAATCCAGTCCATACTGCATTGCCCATGCATTGGTCAATGCAAAAAAAGGAAGGATGCTTAATGGATTTGCTTTTGCAGGTGAAAATGCCTATAGGAATAAAAAAATAGTTACAGTCAAGGAATTAATAAACACTCTAAAAGATGAATATGATTTAGCTTCAACTGAAGGAAAAGAAGGTTGAAGATTATTTTGGGGAGAATTAACTTCCTTTATTTTACATTTACTTTTGTTAGAAAGTGTGTTATGCTACAGTAGCACATTAAATATCGCGGGGTGGAGCAGTTGGTAGCTCGTCGGGCTCATAACCCGAAGGTCGTTGGTTCAAGTCCATCTCCCGCAACCAATATTAAAGTCACTTGCCCATGAGGGTGAGTGACTTTTTTTGGG
>CAYPCH010000150.1:0-6717 GCA_964409165.1 uncultured Oscillospiraceae bacterium
CTTAACTTGTGAGCAACCAGAGCCTCAAAATACTATAAGTGGGAAAGTTGAGTTAGTTATATTAACACTATTATTTTATTTTGGAGGGGTAAGTATGAAAAAAAATGCAGTTTCTGCTTTACTTTTCCCTATGTTGCAAAGGAAAACAATACAATTACACAGGCAAATTACGGTAACTCAAGTCAAAAGAATAATTCAAATGCTCAATCTGTAAAAACACTGACCTAAGTGTTTATTATACTATAAGGTCAGTGTTTTTTATCAAATACCAGTCGTCAATAAATGCCATAAGTCTTGTTTACACTTTGAACAAATATAATACCATTGCCTGGCTCATCAATCTTTAAATCTTTTCTGATATTGTAAGTAATCTCATCTGTTAAATTGATATCAGCTAATATCAGGACAAGCTCTTTTTCCGGCTCTATATCCATAGAAAATAGTTTGCTGGTTTCATGAATACCCGAACCTCGGGCATTTATGATAGTTCCCCCTCTGGCACCAGCCTTTTTTGCTGCTGTTATAACGTTCTCTGCCTTACCTTTATCAACTATGACATAAATAGAGTTATACATTGTACCTTCCACACCTCCGTCTTTTCTTTTACCGCTACATTTACATTGATTTTTCCCTAAAACATCTATAATACTGCTACTAAAGGCTATACCGTGATTTGGTTTATCCAGTTTAAACTTTTTGCTAAACTTATCAAGAAATTTAGCAACTATAGTTTGCTCTGCTAGCATTATAACTATTTCTTTTCTGATTTCACTCAATTCAAGGAGCTCTAATATTCGGTTATTCACAGTTCCTTTCCCTAAAAAAATAGTGCCACCAAATATTTCATTTTCTTTTGCATATTTTACAACCTTACTTCCAAGTCCAAAGTTTACAATTACGTAAATAAGTTCGTATTCTTTTTGCTCCAAATCATTCTTCATTTGTTTCCAGCCCTCCTTTTCTTGATTTCATCTTAAAAATAAAACCCAAGATTTGTAATGTAATTAATGGAGTAAGAGCAACCATAGCTATCATACCAAGCCCGTCTATCAAAACATCTGCACTTTCTATGCGTTCAGCCGCTCCCTGTGCAAAAGCCAAAATAAAAGTCGCCGACATAGGACCTGAGGCTACACCTCCTGAGTCAAAGGCAATTCCAACAAACAGCTTTGGAACATAATAAGACATAATAATTGAAATAAGGTAACCTGGTAGCAAATAATGCCAAAGTTGAATTTCTGGTATCAATATCCTTATCATTGACAACGCAACTGAAAAACCAACCCCTATAGACAATGCAACAAGAATTACCTTTCTTTTAACATATCCACTGGTAACATCCTCTATTTGATTTGTCAATACATATACAGCAGGCTCAGCCAATATTGTTACCAGCCCCAAGACAAAACCAACAATTACAAGATACAACTTATTGTCCAAAGATGCAAGACTATATCCCACAACGCTTCCTACGTCCATAAAGCTGCCGAATACACCAACTAAAAAGCATACCAATCCAATATAAGTATACACCAGACCTTTCAATATTTTAGAAAATCCTCTTTTATCAAGCTTAAAAGATATAAACTGAAAAACTATAAAAATAATCGCCAGCGGCAGCAAAGCATATGAAACATCAATTAATGTATGAGGTAATTCCCGAATAAATGGGGCTAAAATTGAATCAGTTTCAGATATGTTCATTTCAAGAGTAGCCGTTATTCCACCTGTTTTTTTAACAATACTCATTACTATAACAGATAGTATTGCACCGGTAGAGGCAATTCCAACAAGACCAAAACTGTCTTTTGCAGAAGCTTTACTGTCTTTTTTTAACTTGGAAACACCTGCTGCAAGAGCCAATATGAATGGTACCGTCAAAGCCCCGGTAGTTGCTCCTGAAGCATCAAAGGAAATTGCAAAATACTCCGATGATGAAAAAATCGCCAAGACAAAAATAATTAAGTATATTACTGTTAAAAGTTTATATAAAGGAATGTTATAAACTATTCTGATTAAGCCAACCGTAAGCATTACCGCAATACCAATCGACACAACTACAACAATGCTAATTTTACTAATCAAGCCTGAGGATACAAACTCCACTTGTTGGGCAAGTATGTGCAAATCAGGCTCTGCTACTGAAATAAAAAAGCCCAGACCCAAACCACCTACTATTACTATCCATATTTTATTAGATTTTGCAATGACTTCTCCCATGAGGTTACCGATTGGAGTAATACCGATATCAATCCCCAGTAAAAATATGGATAATCCAATGATTATCATCAATGTACCTATAAGAAACCTTAGCACTAATGAAAACCCAAGCGGTGCAATTGTAAAATTCAATATCAAAACAAGTATTGTAATTGGAAATACTGCAAGGACAACTTCTTTTAACTTATCTGTAATTAAGTTCAAATTTTCACTTCCTTTCACCAAATATTTATAATTAACTTGGACAAAGCAACAGGTATATTGTAGTATACTATACTTAATATATGCCTATCATGCAAAGTATAATAAAAACTATTCAAAAAATACAATGTTTTCGTTTCTATATATTCTTACCATATGCCAGGAATCAGGCGGTATTTTACTTTTTGTGTGTATTCCCTGTATCCTTGAAGGTTTTCAACCAACGTTTTTTCTTCTCCCATAATACGCAAAATCAGGGTAGGCAAATAAAATATTGCAGGCATAACAGCCCAGTAGGAGCCTAGTGCAAGGGGTGTGAACAGATATAAAATAGTTATGGATGAATACATTGGGTGCCTTACCAGCGCATAAGGTCCGGTTGATATGACCTTTTGGCTTTCTTCAACTTCAATTATACGGGAAGCGTAGCTGTTTGCCTTTAACACCCATATTGTCATAACATAGCCAAGAAAAACTAGAACTAAAGCAATTATCTCAAATGGTACAGGTACTTGCGACCATCCGAATCTTTTATCAAAACCCGGTATGATATAAATCAAAGGAACAGATAGAAAAGATAATTTAATTGCCAACCTCTGTTCTTCCTGTTTTTCTCTTGTCCTCATCCTCCGTTCAAGCAATTTCGGATCATGCTTGAACAAATACGCACCAAAAAGAAACATTGGTATAGTAAGTACAAAAATATATGTCCATCCTTCCCAGTACTTCAAAGTCCATGCTGGTAGAAATATTAGTATTCCAAGTGCAATAAAGCCTAGTAACGCCCTGGTTATAACTGTCTTTTTGAGTGCTTTCATATCGTTTTCTTTTAAAACTACGTTTTTCATTTCTTCTTTCATGCTCTTATCTCCAATCAGTCTGATAAAGAAAATCGTAATATATGTAATATATATTGTTCAGTAATTTTCACTCATTACTTAATGCAACATCACAAAAATTAATTTTGCAATGTACATATTTTCAATATTCACAATAAAAAGCTTCGGGACATCGAATCCCTTGCTTTTTGCCAGATAAGTTTTTTTAAAATAAGTTTGCTTAAAATATCTTTTCAATTTTATCACAAAGCATCCAAATCTGCATTATAAAAAGCAAAGTTTTTGAAAAAATATAGAAATAGTATAGAAATAATAAGAAAGAAGGTATTCTTCCCGTACAAGAATACCTTCTTTCTTATTACCTTATATCATTCAGCAGTTTTTTCATAAATATTGAAATTCATTACCTTTCATTTGCCTGACTAAAATGAACTGATAGTTCCAAGAATGTACCTCTTCAGAATTGCATAATCGGTAGAATTAACATGTCCATCGCTGTTAACATCGGCATTGCTTAATTGAACTCCCGTAATTACATTTAAGCCGAGAATATGCCTTCTTAACATCGAATAGTCAGTTGAATTTATTTGTCCGTCTGCATTAACATCTCCCTTATTACCCGGCTTTGGTGTCGATGTTGGCGGCGGTGTCACTATACCTGATGAAGGTTCTCCATATACAATCCCCCTGCCATTGGTTGCAACAAAAACACGACCATAAACTCTCAGATCTCCTGTGATTGCATAATTTATTGAACCATACTGATGCTGGTCGTCATTCACTCTTACCCAATTTTGTGCCATATCATCGGAACGATAAACAGCATACAACCCATCTGTTTCACCACAGATATAAACAGCAAGATAATCCTCTCCAGATTTTGCTTTACCAAATCCGATAATGTCACATCTTGTAATTCCATTTGCCTTCTTAATTGTTTGCCCACCGTCAGTAGTGTAGAAAAGACCTTCCGAAGATCCCGGAATCCATACATGTCCCTCTTTGCCGGGAACCGCTTTGATTTTGGCTGAAGAAGGCTCAATATCAGACTTTACGGATTTAAACGACTGACCTCCATCGTCACTCATATAGAAGGTATTTGCTGCATATGCATAGAATACCTTAGGATTAACCCTATCCGAGCAAATATTTGCACCTGCCGGAAGCGTACTTACAGATTTCCATCCGCCATTTACATAACATATCACTCCCTGACTCGTACTCGATGACCAGACAAATGTTGAACCGTCTGCAGCTACTGCAACCGTTCCACCTTGTACTATATCATCTTCAGAATTTGCCGGAAATGTATAGCTAACGTTTGGCTGGACTTCCGACCAGGTTGCACCACCATCTTTTGAGATTCCTATACTCTTTTTAATCATTTCATATTGTTCTTTATCAGTAGCTCCAACTCTTACAATAATTTTTGGTTCAAGCTCTGCATAATCCATACCTGTAGTATTTGTAAATGTAGGATTTGTCATCATGCAGTCCGGACCAACTTTTAAGTCTTCATGTACAAATCCGCATATATCGCCAACTCCGCTTATTAGCTCTACTCCGTTAATCGGCGGGCATATCAGGCTTAAAACGGCAGTTTGCTCAACTCCCATTCCCATAACTTCGATATTCACATATTTACCTTTATCCCAGTCAGTCAGATTTTTTGTACCGTAAATAGTAGCACCTGTACCATACATCATTTCATCCGAATTAAAAGGGTCAATCTCAATATCTCCCATCATCCATCCAAGCTTTGGTGCGGGGTTGTCCACTATTTCATTTCCACTTATCAATCCTCCGCTGGCCGCATTTATCTTTTTGCCCCATGATAACCAGGGTGCTTTTGAAATATCCATAGTATATTTCAAGTTCCTCGAAGGCCATGAATCACCAAAGTCCCATATTGCATCCCATGTTTCCCCCGCATCTGTTGAACGGAAAATATAATTATCCGGCCACCACGACTGAAGTGATGTAACTATAAGTGTATCAGGATTTTGAGCATCAACACTTAAACCTGCATATCCATACCAGTTCTCATACTTTGGACTGCCATCCCAGTCGAAGCCTGAAGGAGGTGTTATATCTGACCATACACCAGTATTTGTGTCATATTTATAAACCGCACCATCACCACACTGATAAGGACCGCCTCTGTCACCGTATGTAACATATAAAATTCCTTTACTACTTATAACCCCATGATGAGGTATGCCAATCTTTAATGAATCACTATTATGACTGGTAAAAGTACTTTCTGTCGGTTGACCTTCAACCGGTGTCCATGTTGTACCTGCATCGCGGCTCACATACAGTGGATTCTTTTTATCGGCAACACCAACATAAATGTCCTTTGTCGGTGAACCTTTTGTACTTTTATCAGAATCAAAAGTTACAAAGCATAATCCCAGGTTATCGGCCGAATATTCATAGGTCGGGTCCTCAACATAATTCCCGACATTTGTAAAACCACTTACCTTTGCCCACGTCTTTCCGTAGTCTGTACTCTTCCACAAACCATTGCCGCTTCTTGCAGCAAAATACAGTATATTATTGCTGTTGGGGTCAACCATCAAACGCTCACCAACTGAACGCCCCGGCATATTTCCTCCGAATTTGAATGGCAATTCCGTCCGCTCCCATGTTTTGCCGTAATCCTCCGAACGAAGAATGTATCCGTTCATTGTCGTCCAACTGTTTGTATATGTACCGGCTGCAATATAAACTCTGTTTGTGTCAACAGGGTCTGTAGCTATACTCTCGCATCCTAGTATGTTCCATTCATCTGGCGATACCCAATCTGTAATAGGTTCCCATTCTAATGTTTGCTTATTCCTTATATATGCTCCACCCATGTCGGTACGGGCATAAACAAGTCCCTTCTCGGTAGTATTATAAATAATACCGCAAACAAATCCGCCTCCACCACCGATTTTAACATTATCCCATTTGTACGGCACGCTTGCTGCTCCATCTACAGACAGAACCTGTGCAAATAATGAAACGCTTATAAAAACAACAATCAAAATAAACGTTTTAAACCTTTGAATATTCTTTATATTCATCATTACCAACCTCCTATACTTTCATCCTTTTTTAATCATAATAAATACATACTCAGAAGTCTTATCCCCCCTTATAAAAATAAGCATACTAAAAAACCTGTCTATTATATTTTTCGAATATATGTATTTATTTAATGTGGTTTATCAATGGAACATAAGCTGAAATGTATAAATTTGATATGCTAGTAGTTAGTAAATTGCAACAAGCACTTTCGTTGGTTTATATTGTAATTATATCATAAAAATAATGTGAGGGCATCTTTAAATCACACTGCATATTTATTTTTCATTTCTATCCTTGCCAGTTTAGTAATCTTCCTAATAAAATCTGTTTTTGCATTTGTATATCCGTCTCTATTGTACTCAAACTTCTGTTTCAACTCAAG
>CAYPCH010000151.1:0-6579 GCA_964409165.1 uncultured Oscillospiraceae bacterium
AAAAAGATAAACAGGGGGGGCTAATGCATGTACAATTATAGCAAATTATCATACCAGTTGAAAAGAGAAATTAAAACTTTTTTCAGTAAAATATCAAAAGGACTTTCAAGACCTAAATTTAAGTTTGTGTTTGAAATGCTTTATGGACTATTAGAATCTCAATCATCGCATTTAGGTGACATTGCCAGAGCTCTTAAAAAAACAATAGATAGGTTGTCAAGGAACCTGAACACCTTTAATGAGTAAATTCAGACGGTAGTTTTAATTCTATAGATTTTGTCCTTCTAAGATCATATCTGCTAATGTTATTGATTTAACTAACGGGGATGTTGATGGTAATGGACAAGTAAACGCTTTGGATTTTGCATATATGAGGCAGAAGCTTCTTGGTATGATTAGTAAATTCCCAATAGAATAATATTTTCAAAAAAACTGTCGCAGCGATGATCAATAACCTCTGGCGCGACAGCTTTTTTTGAAATAGCCTTTATAGTTTAAGGCAAAACATTGTAATAAGGTTTGTTGTTAAACTATACCTGATGTTTTATTTTTCTCCTATGAGCAACAATTGTAAAACCTAAAACTATAGCCGCTCCAAGAGCACAGATAGAGACTATTAACAGCTGTGAATTCACCCCATTAGACTTTTCTGTAGTGGTCTTAACATCATTTAAAGTATATAAATTGATAACTAGGAGGATTTTTAATGAAAAATAAAATGGTTGAAGGCTTATCTGCACTGAGTACTTCGTCGGAAGAGATATCGCCCAATATACTGCTTATGAATTTTACAATTGTTACTGCTTGTTTAGTTGGGAATCCTGTGGATAATGCCGGTAAATATGTGCTTGTGGACACAGGTCTTGAAAATTCTGCGGATTTTATATTGGAGTGTGTTGAAAAAAGGTTTGGCAAAAACAGTCGACCGGAAGCTATAATTCTTACCCATGGACACTTTGACCATGTAGGATCGGTTATCAAGCTCTCTGAGCTTTGGAATGTTCCGGTGTATATCCACGAATTAGAAATACCCTATATAACAGGAAAAAAAGATTATCCTGCGGCAGATCCTACAGTAGATGAAGGTATGGTGGCAAAAATGTCTCCAAACTTTCCCCATACCAGCATTGACATAGGTATGAGAACCATCGCATTACCTAATGATGGAGGTGTACCCGGTATGCCAGGCTGGCAATGGATTCATACGCCGGGTCACACAGAAGGTCATATTTCATTGCTCCGGGAAAAAGATCGTGTACTTATTGTCGGAGATGCTTTTTCAACAACAAAGCAGGAATCCTTGTTATCAGTAATTACGCATACTGAGCAAATAAGCGGTCCACCAAAATATTTAACTACAGATTGGAAGGCTACAGAGAATTCAATAAAACACCTTATGAACTTAAATCCTTCACTGGCAATCCCAAGTCATGGAGAACCTATGGAAGGTGAAAAACTTTCTAAGCATTTAGACCTTTTGGTAAATCACTTTAATGATTTTGCCCATATTATCATTACTTTTTTCATTATTTCCAATTAACAATGAATTGGTCAATATAAAATGTTCAAATTGTTGCGGCATCTTGAAATCATTAGGTGGGTAATGATTCTGAATTTCCCAAAGGTTCAGATGTTTCAAAATCTTCTCAATAGTTTCTTCATCTTCTACAAACGAAATTATTCTCATTTTCCCATTGCAATATTTACATTTTAGAGGATCAACATTATAAACCTTTTGAATAAGTCTTGCCCAGTTTTTACGAAAGGCTTTTTTAGATAAATCACTATTTACAATTGCAGGTACTTTATCATCTGTCTCAGCTTTTTTCCTTTGTCCCCTACTTATCACAATTACCTTCTAGCTGTCTTAGTTTTTCTGCCGCCGATATACCGGTAGCTCCGTTTCCAATAATTAAATGTTTCAATGGATTCAAATTCAATCACCCTTCAAATTGTCATTATACTTATCCTAGTGCTTTTTATGGGGCACTTGTGATATATTTGCCCATAACAAACAGGATAAAACAACGAATTTCAATTTATGATCTTTATGGCAGTACAGCAACAGCATCTATCTCTATGTCCGTATCTTTCGGCAACACACTTTTTATATTAAATCGTTAACATTGTTTTCATAAACCACATCAGTTCTTGTCCAAATCACTTGACTCTCAAGCTTTTTATTATCTACAAGATAATTGTAAAGATATACAATAGGATCATGACCCTGACCAAAAGGATCCTGACCAATAGACGCATATACCGCTCCCTCTTTTATTAACTCGAAAATTTCTCTATCAAAATCGAAACATACAATTTTTATTTCTCCTACCATGTTTAGTTCTTTTACAGCTCTTGCTGCACCCCTTACACCAAGTCCAGTAATAAATATACCATGAATGTTTGGGTTTTGGCGTAACAAATTTTTAACTTCATTGTATACCGTATCATTATCGGTGAAACCTTCATCAACGTCATAACCTTCAATATCTGCAACAAGTTTTATTCTTTTTATACTTTTCAGACGTTCTTTTATTCCTTCTATCCGTGTCCTATAAATATATATATCAACTCCTCTTATAATTGCTACATTACCCCTTCCGTTTAGAGCTTTTACCATAAAATCAGCAGCTAAAGTTCCTGCTTCATTTATATTAGGCCCAAAGTAAGCTATTCTTTTTGAAGATACAGCTACATCGCTGTTAAAAATCATTACAGGTATATTTTTTTGTGAGGCAATATCTATAAGCGGGACAATTTGCTCTGAGAAAGCGGGTGCAATAATTCCGTCAAAATCTTTATTTACAAACTCTTCAAAAGCATTAAGAATATTATCCCATGCGTTTTGGGTAAATGCCACATACTCAACTTGTACATTTTTCATAGCTAATTCTTTTTTAGCATATAATGCACCTTGCCTTACCCCAACCCAGAACTCATGATCTAGTGGACTTAGAAAAGCAATTTTAAGTTTTTTTATACTATCTTTTTCTACTGGAGTTACAGAAGTTTTAAACCGTCTAACCAATTTTTCAATTTCATAAAGCATATCCTGTAATGATGAAATGTTGGTAGTAATCACCTCTGAACCAGCAACTTCTTCCTGCGTTACTGCGGCAACATCCTTACTTGCTGAAGAAATTTTATCAGATATATTTAAAAAATACTGACTCTTTTCTTTTACTTCATGAGTGCTATTTGATATGATACTTGCTTCAGAATAAACTTTATCAATATCTCCACTTAATATATCTGTATTATTTTTTATTGCATAAAATGACTTCTTAATCTGAGAAAACAAATCCTTGCTTAAATTATAATTTTCTATACTATTTGCTATACTATTTTTGACATTTTCACTGCTAGCAGAAACATTACTTAAAAGCATTTTGATTTTTTTAATGCTTTTGCCTGTTTCATCCGAAAGTTTGTTCATTTCAGCAGCTACAACAGAAAATCCTATACCACTTTCTCCTGCTTTTGCCGACTCAATGGATGCATTTAATGAAAGCATTTTTAACTGATCTGTTATTCTGGTTATTAACTCGCCTAAATTATTAATTTTTTCCAACTCATGATTTAATTGTTCAATAGATACTGAAGTATTACTTAGATTATTTGTAATAACATTCATCTGATGATAGTATTTATCTAAATTTTCATTACCTTCAGTAGTGGAATCCACTACTTCTTTTATACTTTTTTCTATGTCAGCCAGGCTATCCTCAATTGATTTCACTCTTTCATCAACGTTACTAATGCTATCTAAAGTATCTTTAGCATTTTTTAATTGTTCCTGTGATTTTTCTGCTAAATCTGCCATACTAGCAGCAATTTGTTCATTCCCCTTGAGACTGTTATCAATACTTTTTGTTACCTTATCTACTGCATCAGAAATTACTACAATGTTAGTTTTTGTTAGTTCTATAAAACTTAATAAGTTAAATTTCATATCATTAAATGCTATACATAACATTTCAAGTCCTTTAGCTTTGCTTAATATTATATCACTGATATTCAACCTTCCTTTTGACATCAAGTATGCATTATTGTTTACTAAATCAATTCCTTTAAAAAATTTTATCATAAAAAAGAAAAGATAACCTGCTATTAATAAAGAAAGTATATATAAAACAGTCTGGGTATTTATATGAATTTCCGAGTTGTTTGCCATATAATCTATTATTGCTATGATTGATAAAATGATAATATTAGAAACCATAAGAAAAAAAATTGTTGTTCTTGACCGGTTAATAATTTTTGACGTATTCTTTTTTCTTATTAAACTCATAAAATTAACCACCCATCATAGTTTGATATATAAAATTTATTTACAAGCATTACTTAGTTATAATAACAAGTAAGTGTATATAATTTTTTTATCGTATACCTATCATCGGTAAGTTTATGAAAAAAATTTACGAAAAAAGCACTCAAGTCGAAATTTCCATAAAACACATTTATATCCACAAAACAAAAAATAGCATCACAAACTTAAGATTAAAAGAATTTATTCTTTAAAACCAGTCCTCATATTTGGGCATTTCATCACAAGTTATCTATAATAAATTGATTAATTTTCCCCTCTTTTTTAAGCATCTTTAGCACTTCTGTCTGAAAAACCTTCTCAATATCTTTTCCTTGAGGTAATACTGATTTTATAAAATCTCCGTCCCCTTTAAAACAACCATCTGTTGCGATTACATGAATATTATGTTAAGCTTAACATAATACTCATTATGACAAGATGAACATTATGACAAGCGATGCCTAATTGCCTGCCAATACAGGCAATTAGGTTCACTTTTCTTTACATAATTTCAGTGTCCAAGTGAATTAAGCCAGTCTAAAAGGTTTTTGTCATTATTCCAGTCTTTTGATTCTGCAGCCTCTTTTGGAATAGGAGAATTATCCAAGGTCAGTTTTTCAAGTGCTTTACGTTTCATTTCTACACTTGTTTTGGAATAAATTTGAGTTACTTTTAAATCGGTATGACCCAAGAAATCGCGGATATACACAGGATTAATATCAGCCTCTGTCAGGTGCATAGCCTTACTGTGGCGAACGACATGGGGTGTGATGTTTTTGAAACCTATGTCAGTTGTATACTTCTGTAGAATATAAGTTATCCCTTGGCGGGTCAGTTTGTCACCTTTACAGTTAAAGAAAAGTGGAGTATCCTGCTTTCCACGTGCACTCAATCCATTCTCATTGATATAGTTCTTAATAATTCCAACTGTTTCAATCATAATGGGGACAATTCTTGTCTTTTTACCTTTTCCTGTTAATGTTATCTGTGGAGGTGTTGTCATTCTTATATCTCTTACTTTTACATCTGCCAGTTCCTGAACTCTGCAGCCACTATCATACATAAGACACAATAGTGCCAGATCACGTCGCCCTTTTCGTGTAGTATTATCAGGTTCAGCCAAAAGCTCTTTTACCTGTGATGTGTCAAGATGTTTGACAACTTTATGTGATACTTTCTTTACAGGAATTGAAAGTATCTGCTGTGCTTGAAACAGATACTCCGGCTGAATTCCACCACGCTATTTGTCAAGATAGTTGTCGCATTTTCTTTTTAAATTATTCAGTGGAATCTTTCCGCATTTATTCCACGATTCGCTTGACAACGAGCCTCTGACAGCATGTGTACAGGCATTGCCGGCATCCTCCATTCTGAACAGGTGGAAAGGCTTCGTAGCATGTATATGCCTAGCGTGGTAGCCTAACACGCTGTGCACTCATTGTAAAGCGACTTTCGCGGCATAAAAGCTACTTTCTTCACTTAAGCCGAACTGTCCTGTTTTAGGGCGATTTCTTTTGTTTCTTTTGTAGGGTTTAGTGCTACAAAATCTGGTAGACTCCAATCACGTGTTTCTTTTGTCCAACGCTCTGGATGAGCTTTTCTTGCCGTTTCATATACCCTTTTTCTTTTTTCCATAATCTTATCAGCATCCCCATTATGTCGTGCATTTGGAGTAATAAAATTTAGCCCACTGTGATAATGTTTATTGTTATACCATTCTACAAAACCCTTTACCCATTCTCTAGCTACATCAATAGACTCAAAACCTTCTGTTGGATAACTTGAACGATATTTACAAGTTCTAAATAGTGCTTCTGAATAAGGGTTATCATTGCTTACCCTTGGTCTGGAATATGAGCTAATTACACCTAAAGATTCAAGCTTAGTTTTTAACGTTACAGCTTTCATAGCAGCCCCATTATCAGAATGCAATACTAGTGGGGTATTCCTTGCCCTTTCGGCAATTACAGACCTCTCAACAAGTTCTGCTGCATATTCACCGCTTTCCTCTGGCCACACCTCCCAACCAACAATTTTTCTACTAAAAATGTCTAGAATCATATATAGCTTGTAATATATTCCTCTTACACTTGTATTAAGATATGTTATGTCCCAGGACCAAACTTGATTAGAACCTGTAGCTATATGTGTGTCAGGTGCTTTTGCTTTTGTGGATTTTTTACTTCTGCCTCTGTGGTTTAGCATATTTTCATTTTTTAACCTGAATTATTCACGGTGATATGAAAATAAAATTTCACCCATCATTCTTT
>CAYPCH010000152.1:0-6272 GCA_964409165.1 uncultured Oscillospiraceae bacterium
TATTATTTAGATTCTTTTGGGGTTGTCATGCGGATGACTTTTTCAGCAGCTTTGAAAAATAGTATTAGTATAAATTTATACAATTTTTTCTTAAATATACCTTTTGTAAGAGTTGGTCCGAGAAGATTTTTTGAGTTATTATTACCAACAGCTCAGGTTTACATCGTTGATTTTTAACAAAAAATAAGAAGACCGTTAGAAAGAGGCTTGCTCACTGACAGTCTCTAATGAGAGTATAATAAGTTCACCTTGTACCTATTGCAGTAATAATATCCTTTTTTCCCTTGTTATTTACTTCAAGGGCATTTTCCTTAGCAGAATTAATTCTGCTTTTTATAGAATACTTACAATTCCTTTCACGTACAGCACTACTACTTTTCGTAGGGTCAGGGACTTCACCCTTTTCAGCCAAAGAAACAGATTTGTTGCCGGCAACTATAATGTGATCAATACATTTAACATCAACGGCATATAAGGCTTCAACAATTTTCCTAGTGACAATCAGATCTGATTGGCTTGGCAGTAGGCTTCCACCAGGATGGTTATGAGCCAGAATGACTGATCTGGCATTATTTAAAAGAGCCTCTTTTGCAATTTCTCTTGGATAAACAGGAGATTCATTGACTGTTCCGGTTGTCATTACTTTTGTTGATATAACACGATTTCCACCATCTAAAAAGGAGCATACAAACTGCTCCTTGTCATGAAAATCTTTCATATATTCTTGGAAATAGTCTTGTGCTGCATAGGATGAACTTAATGTATAATGTTTATCATGCTTTTTTAAATTCTCCGATATGTTCCTCAATTCTTTAAGCTCGGAAAGTTTTTCAACCTGATCCTGAGTGGTTTTGATAACTGTAGGATTTTCAATAAAGCTCTTTATAGTGTTTTCCTTCAGGTAGTCTATAATATTGGTTTCATTAATTCCGGTGAATTTTGATAAAAGTTCTGAAAAACGTTTTTTATCTTCAGCGTACTGCATATAGTTATATCTCCTTTTTGTTCAAAAATAAAAGTAGTTCTCTTAAGTTGGTAATTTTCTGCTGATCCTGAATAGATACACCTAATACTTCAGGATTGCTTAAAACCTTGTCTATACTGTAATGGCATATACAATTTAGCAGTCTTTCCTGCTTTACTCCTGTTAAATTGTGTATGAGATCTGCGGCTCTGGTTTGTTCTTCGGTTGCTTCTACAGGAATAAAAACAAAATCTTCTTCAATTGGATACTTCATAAATTTATCTCCTCTCATTTTATGTATTTGGTAGTTCAACTTTTGTAGGGGAGCCCTGCACGGTGACTCCCCCGCGGCTGATGCCGCTCCCCCTCTTCCGTGGGAACCAATGTTTAATGACAGGAAAAAGCGCCTGTCATTAAACATTGGTTTAGTGTGCTGCTTGTTCAACTTTATCTTACTCATCAATATCAACATTTTCAGGAGATAGTACATTTGCAAAATCGAGAGTATTAAATTCATTGGTTGATAGCTTATCTATTTTTAGTATAACACTATTAGCAAGGTCTATCATGTCCTTATCATCAATAAGAGGCAGTGCTTTTGAAATTGCTTCTTTCGTATCTTCTATGTCCAGTTTCCTATAAATATTCAAAAGAGTTAATTCTTCAACTGTAAATGGCATGTTAACGTCCCCTTTCCTGTAAAATTTCTATATTTTCAGTACCATTAAAACCCTGATCTCTAACTTTTTCTTTTGCTTCTGATATCCTGCTCATGATAGATGGTTTAACAGAATCATTAATGCCTGAAATTACTTGTGAAGTATCCGGGTTTAAATCACGGTCATTTATTGATGCAGAGCTCTTTTCCCTGTCAAGGTCGATTTCATTATCATGAATGATACTGTCCAATATATTCTGCTTTGACATCTGTAATTCCTTGTAGGCTGCTTCAATATCGGATATCAGTTTGTTTGCTGTTTTCTGTATTGTATCCAGAGAACTTTTTAATTCCTTCAGCTCCTTGTCGCTGCTCCAGGATGCTACGTATCCGAAACTATAGCTTGATGTATCAATGCAAAAATGGCTGGAGACAACAAAAGAGACACTTTCAGCCTCAATTTCTATTGTTCTGCGGTCTTTCTTTTCCCCACCGGAGTCAGCATGAAGTGTTGCGTGAACGATTTCATGCAGGCAAGTCTTTATGGTCTGGGCTTCACTCATTCCGGCCTTTACAGCAATTGTTTTGTTATGAGGATCACAGTATCCGTTTGCTCCTGAGTTTATATTAAGGAGCTCAACAGGAAAGGGAGATACCTTTTTCAAACTGTTAAAGAAGGTCTCAAAGTTTGCAACATCGGCTTTTAATTCATTTGCTATAGAGGGTAATGGTTCTCCGCTTGTTTGTGAGACATCGAATACACACACTGCCCTGAAATATGGTTTTGTTACTTCAACAGTTTCTGTAACAGGTTTTCCGTTTTTATCTTTGACAGGTTTTTGGGTTTGAGGATCTATTTTCTGCTTTTCAACCTTTGTTTTGTATGGAGCAGGTGCAAGAATCCGGATTCCTTTTTCACCTTTGTTGACAGTCCTTTTGAAATTGTTCTTCCAGCTGTTGAAACCTGCGATGTATGTAGCTGAAGGTTTCTGAAGAGCTATCAATAGTGAGTTGTTGAAGCTGTAGTTATGAAATTTGCTCATTGTTTTCAGGTAATTGACATAGTTTTCTGAGGAATATAGGTTTTTGACCCCATTTTCCAGTTTCTCAATGAGTTCTTTTGTCTTATCATCTTTCATTTCATCACCTTCCAGTTGGTTATTCTTACTTTGTAATGTCACAAAGCATCAAGAACATATTTCTTTTTTTGCTCTATGGAAATTCTTTCGTTTAACTTTTCAGTACTTTGTACAAGGTATTCTTTTCTTTTTGCCACAACATCAATATATTTTTCCTGTGACTCTCTAGCATAGCCATGCAAATATGGTATTTCCTTTTTGGTGGAATCAATTATTTTGCTCATTTTTGCGTATTCGTTATGGGCTGCACTAAGGAGAGCGGGAATAAAGTTTTTGTCTATTTCAAACTTATCTTTAACTATTGATAACTCATCCTCTATTTTAATTGCCAAGGCCAGAATGTTTGCATTATGTTTATTCCCTTTGATACTTTGGAGTAGTTTTATAAGGCTGTGATTTAATTTTGCTTCCGTTCTCAAACGTGAGCTGTCTAAAATTTCAAGAGCTTTTAATTCATTTTCTTTAGATATAATGTCCAGACATAAATTTTGCAGTTCTCTTGCCTGATCTCTATTTAATTCTATTTCCATAGTTGACCTCCTCGTATATTAGTTGCTTAAGGTTGCCATTATTCTGTTGAAATCACCTATTCCTTTATAAACATCAGGTCGTAAATAACACCGCTTATGCCGATGCTGCTTTTGTTATTTCCTTTGGAGTCTTTGAATACCAGCTTTGTTTGTCCGTCTGATTCCAGTATTTCATATGTCTCAGTACGGGAGTTGCCTTCACTGCTTTTAAACAGTATTTTGTTTTCAGCCAGGATATAGGTGCCTTCCTTGCCAAAGGCTTCAGTGTGGGATCTTGTACCACTATCGGCTGTTTCGTAGTTATCGGATTCGGTTCTGTAGGTTCCGTCTTCGTTTATTACGATTATCCAGGTGCTGTAATGAGGGAGAGAAGGTACTTCTTGATGCCTCCATGTTCCTATAAGCTGGCTGTCAATTTGTTTTTCTTTCTGATGCGGTACACTTTCCTTGCTGCAGCCTGCTGTAAACAATATCATTGCCAGTAAAAATATGATTGCGGTTGTTAGTCTTTTCATTTTGATTCCTCCTGTGATTTAATGGTTATCTTTCTTTACTAAAACTCTTTTCCGGTGCAGGGCATTGAGGACTGCTTTCTGACTGGGTTCTTGCAGATTCAAAGCGGTCTTTCATGGTGGGGTTTGTAGGTTTAGTATTGCTTTGTTTATTGTTGCGTTCCTTTATTTCGCTATCGAAGAACATATTTTTCTCACCAACTATTCCTATCATTAGGTCAAGTGTAAACTCATCCGGGTCATCAGGATAATTTTTCTTTTCTTTGTCAAAATATTGACTCATCAAATCAACTCCCTTTCTTATTGTTTATGAACTCCATTTTGTAATTGATGTAGGTACCGGTGTCTTCAATTGAAACGTAGGCATCATAGGTTTTGCCTGTTTTTTCTGAATACAGGTTTGTTACTTTTGCTTTGCCCTTTTTGAGGATTTCTTTGGCTATTGCTTTTGTAAGGGATTTTTTCTTGGAGGTAAAGAACTTATCTTCTTTCCACAGGCTGAAGTTGCACTCCCTGCCGGAATCACAGTAGTAATTTGATTTTCCTTCATAGACGTTTTTACTGCAGCGGGGACAGCGTCCTATAACCTCCTTTTCTATCCGGAACTTTTCATTGTCACCTTCCTTTAATTTGTATTCGTCTATCAGGCCTTTTACGAAGTCTGTTATGCTGTTGCAGAAATCGGTATAGTTTAAGGAGCCTTTTCTTATCTGTTCAAGCTTTTGTTCCCATTCGGCTGTGAGGCAGGGACTTTTGATTTTGTCCGGTACTACATCTATAAGAGAAAATGCTGCCGGAGTGGGCAGCAAATTTTTCTTTTTTCTTTCAATGAAGCCTGTTTTTATTATCCTTTCGATTATGCCGGCTCTTGTTGCCGGTGTTCCCAAGCCTATACCGGCAACATCCTTTTTTAAGGTTTCGTCTTCTATTGATCTTAAGGCATTTTCCATTGCCGACAGGAGTGTGTCTTCCGTATATGGCTTTGGAGGGGAAGTTAGTTTCTTTTTTGATGTAACAGGAATGTCGGGAATTATATCTCCCCGATTTAATTCGGGTATGCTGTCGCTGTAATCCGGATCTTTTTTGATTTCATCTTCCGAGTCTTTTGTTTTAAGTAACTCTGTCAGGTGATCCTGGATCTCTTTGAAACCTTTACTGGTTATTTGTTTTCCGGAGGCTGTAAATTCTATGTTTTCAATTGTGACTGTTATGTCTGTCTTTATATATTCGTGCGGTATATATGCAGCAGCCAGGAGTTTATAGGTTATAAGGAGCAGTATATTCTTTTCGTTGTGGTTGAGGTCCGGTATTTTATCTATGGCATTGGTAGGTATTATTGCATGGTGATCTGTAACTTTTTTGTTATTAACAAGGGAAGATATATCTGCTTTGCTGAGGTCATAGCGTTCAGGTGTTTTTGGGTTTATAAAGTCGGTGGTCAGGATCTTTTGAATTACGTTTTTTGTGCTGTAGGACATATCCTCTGTCAGGTACCTGCTGTCTGTCCTGGGGTAGGTTATCAGTTTCTTTTCATACAGGTTTTGTGCTGCATCCAGGGTCTGCTGAGCAGATATGCCCAACAGCTTGTTTGCCTCTCTCTGCAGTGTGGTGAGGTCATATAATGCTGCCGGGTTTTCTTTACATGGTTTTTTGGTTATGTCTGACACAATGGCATTTTTGCCACTGCAGAGATTGAGGATACTTTTTGCCTCCGGTTCTGAGTTCACGCGTTTTGCTGCAATAAACCCTCCGCAGTCGGCAGATAATATGTAGTAAGGCTGAGGTTTGAAGTTGTCTAGTTCTCTCTGTCGTTCAACTATAAGGTTAATTGTAGGTGTCTGCACGCGGCCTATGTTGAGGGTTTTATTGTAAAGGCAGCTGAAGAGTCTTGATATGTTTATACCGACAAGCCAGTCGGCTTGAAGCCTTGATAGGGCAGAACAGTACAGGTTGTCATATTCACGGCCGTCCTTCATTTTTGATAGGCCTTCTTTGATGGCCGATTCTTCCATGGAACTGATCCATAGTCTTTTGACAAGCTTTTTGGATCCTGTTTGATTGTAAACCAACCTGAATATTAGTTCGCCTTCGCGTCCTGCATCTGTAGCACATATTAATTCATCAACATCTGGCTTGTTTATGAGCTCTTTAATGGTCTCATATTGCAATTTGGTGCGGGTTGATACTTTGTACTCCCATGGCTCAGGTATAATGGGCAGGGTTTCAGTTGACCACTTTTTGTACTGTTCGCTATAGTCTTCCGGCATTGCAGTTTCAATCAAGTGACCTACACACCAGGTCACATAATAGCTGTTGCCGGAGATAAAGCCAGACTCTCTTATTGTGGCACCAACGGCTTTTGCCAGCTCGTTTGCAACTGACGGTTTTTCCGCAATGATAAGCTTATGACAAGTCATTTGCATCACCTCTGTTTATGTTTTTATTTTTATTGGGAAAGGATGATTATTT
>CAYPCH010000153.1:0-6256 GCA_964409165.1 uncultured Oscillospiraceae bacterium
CCACGATTACGAACAGGATGTTCGTAAAACGTCCTCATATACAAGGATGTTATGTCGGACGTGGTTCGTGGAATTTCTTAGCGAACGAGTATTGCCAACTCTTGGGTTAGCGTTGAATTCTGTAGCATTTCATGTCCACAGCCAAGCCGGACTATTTAGCACTATATTAAAAAACTGGGGAAACTCAAATTATACACCATTTACAATTGACCCTTATTTGTGGTATAACGACAATGTAATTGGAGGTGGGTGCTATTTGATTAATATCCCGTTTAAAGGATACTGTAATACTTGGAGATAATTAATAGAAGAAAATTAATAAAAGTTTATTAATAAGGTGTGTGAAAATTATGAAGACTATTAAAATACTAATTATAGCAGCTACAATGTTTTTCCTTTTTGGGTGTAATTCTCCTAAAGCTAGTACTGAAAAATATCAAAGTGCGAAAACAGACATAATAAACAATGGCGATGATTATTCATTAAATGTTAATGAAAGTTTGAATGAAATAAAAGTCAATATTGATAAGGCTTATGAAGTAGGCAATAAGGAGGATTCTACAGAAGCAGACAAATATATAAATAATGCAATGGAAGCAGTAAAGCAATATCTATCAAATAATGATGATGACAGTATTGATATTGGTTATTTAGACAGCATTAGCTTTATAAAAGCATCTGAAAATTCTGATTATATTTTAGTTGAATTTGATAAGCATTATACGCACTTTGGGGGCGGTACAACAGGCACATATACTTCATGGAAAGTGATTAAATATAAGCCATATAATTTAGTTGAGATATTTGAAAAAAATAGCCCTTTCCTTTCTTCACTTGATACTAGAATGGTTATGATAGATGAAAATCCTATTCTTTTTATTTATGGTAAATGTTCATGGGATAAAGCTCAATTATTACGTATTCAGACATATAAAATTGATAAAACAGGAGTTACAAAAGTACAACCTTTAAAATGTAAAACTAACAACGGTGATTTATGGGAATGTCGAGAAGAAGATGGAGTTATTAAAACAAAGGAATATATGAATAAAATCTTCGAATATATTTCAGACGATGCAAAAGAGGTTAGAATATCAGCGGATGATGGTAAACATGTGTTGAAACTTAATTTGAATGAAAGTGGAGTATATGAAATTGCCTCTATGGAATAGGTTAAATGCAGTATTGAATTTTTTTGAAAAATATTGCTAAAGGTTATCTGCTCCTTTCAATATTTTTCTTAACAATTAACATATACAAGATGATTAATGTAATAGGGAGACATCTTTAAATGTCTCCCCTATGCCACCTTATAATTATACTTTCAACTCTAAACTGGAATAGTGCTGTGTATGATGCTCTATTATGAAATAGACTTTTATGCACAAAAGGCAATACCCCTTGTCTCTACCCTCTTTACAATACCTGTAAGCCTTTTGGCTGCATCAACAATAGATTCGGGATTCAGTGACCCTTTAAACTCTTCACCTACATTAATACTTCTATATTTTTGCAACACATAAAGTCTGGCACCGGCTATCCCAAGTGCCATATCGTAGATATCCTCTGTACTAATCCCGGGTGCAACAGTAGTACGGAATTCATAATCAATGCCGGAGTTTATCAGAATATCTATGCTTTGTTTTATCTTTTCTGTATCCACATAGGTTCTGCAAATTGATTCATACTTTGCAAAAGGTGCTTTTAAGTCCATTGCCACATAATCAACCAGCTTATTAACGATGAGTTTTTCAATTACGTGCGGATTAGTACCGTTGGTGTCGAGCTTAACTGCATACCCAAGGCTTTTTATCTCTTTTATAAATTTGTCAAGGTCTTTTTGAACACTGGGCTCTCCCCCGCTTACTGTCACAGCATCCAGAAAGCCTTTACGATCCGCAAGCAATTGAAAAACCTCATCATTACTTGTAATACATTTATGTTCTTTTTCACTAAGCAGCATTTGGTTATGACAATAAAAGCAGTTCATATTGCATCCGGGTGTAAACAGCACCATACTTACCTTTCCCGGATAATCTACAAAAGAATTCTTCTGTATTCCCGCTATTTTCATGAAACCTTCTCCGCAAGCTTGAATTTCTTTCTTGTGGCGTATTCTTCCTTCTTGCCGATGTTATAATTAGCCACCGGCCTCAAATAACCGGTTACTCTTGACCAAACCTCTGTATTTTCACCGCATTCGGGGCATTCAAAATGTTCACCGTTTATATAGCCATGGTTTACACATACGCTGAAGGTAGGTGTTATAGATATATATGGCATTTTATAGTTTGTAAATACCTTTTTGATAAGTCTCTTGCAAATTTCAATATCTTCAATGCTCTCCCCAAGGTATAAATGCTGAACAGTGCCTCCTGTATACATTGATTGGAGTTCATCCTGAAGCTCTAAAACTTCAAAAATATCATCGGAGAACTCAACAGGAAGCTGAGTCGAGTTGGTATAATAAGGATTATCTTTACCGGCAGTAATAATATCAGGGTATTTATCCTTGTCAAGTTTTGCCAGCCTGTATGAAGTTCCTTCTGCCGGAGTAGCCTCTAAATTGTAATAGTGCCCTGTTTCATTCTGAAACTCCATTAAAGTATCTCTCAGATAATTCATTATCTCAATAGAAAATTTCTGACCTTCCGGGGTAGTAATGTCTTTTCCCATGAAATTCAGCACAGCTTCATTCATTCCGATAATTCCTATTGTACTGAAATGGTTATACCAGTGCTGATCAAATCTTTGTTTCACATTCCTTAAATAGTGTGTTGAGTAAGGATAAAGCCCTTTTTCAGATTGTTGCTCAATTATCTTTCTCTTTATTTCAAGGGATGTTTTTCCTATGTTGGCAAGTCTCCAGAGTCTAGCCTTAAACTCACTTTCCGATTTTGAAAGATAACCTATCCTGGCAAGATTTATAGTATAAACACCTATAGACCCTGTTAAAGGATTACTTCCAAAAAGTCCCCCACCTCTTTTTCTAAGTTCCGTTGTATCAAGACGCAGCCTGCAACACATGGAAACAGCATCCTCCGGAGACAAGTCCGAATTCACGTAATTCGCAAAATAAGGGATTCCATATTTGCAGGTTATTTTCATAAATTCATCAACAACGGGATTATTCCAATTGAAATCTTTTGTTATGTTAATGGTAGGTATAGGAAATGTAAATACTCTCCCCTTTGCATCCCCTTCTAGCATTACATCACAAAAGGCTTTGTTAAAGATATCCATCTCTTTTTGGAACTCTTTATAGGTTTCGTCCATATATTTTCCACTTATGATAACAGGCTCATCCATAAGGGTTGTAGGAACTGTTATATCAAAAGTAAGGTTTGAGAAAGGACATTGGAATCCTACTCTTGTAGGTACATTTATATTAAAAATAAATTCCTGTATGCACTGTCTGACTTGTTCATAAGTCATGTTGTCATAACGTATGAACGGGGCACAGTAGGTATCAATACTTGACCATGCTTGCGCTCCGGCTGTTTCCCCTTGGGTTGTAAATGTAGAGTTAACAATTTGACCTAAAAACGATCTTAAGTGCTTGGCCGGTTTGCTCTCAACCTTTCCATACACTCCACCGAAGCCGTCTAATAGTAATTGGCGCAGATCCCACCCTGCACAATAAGGCCCAAAAAATCCCAGATCATGAATATGGCAATCGCCGCCCAAATGGGCTTCTCTTACTTCGACCGGATATATTTCGTAGAGCCAGTATTTCTTTGTAAATGCTTCACGAATATAGTTATTAAGACCGTTAACGCTTTTCTGGGTATTGGCATTTTCCTGTATGTGCCAGTCTTTACCTCCTAAATAATCTGAGAACATATCAATTGTGGCACCTACCAAAGCATTAAGGTCTCGTGCACTTTTCCTTTTTTCTCTATATAGTATGTATGCTTTTGCGGTTTTTGCATGACCTTTTTTTATCAGTATTTTTTCAACAATATCCTGTACTTCCTCTACACTAGGGTTTTCATCACCAAATGTACTTTCCAACTCTTCCACAACCTGACGGCAAAGCTCTTGTGCCATGTTAAAATCGTTTCCTCCACACGCACTGGCAGCTTTAAAAATAGCCCATGTTATTTTTTCCGATTTAAAACTCTCAAGTCTACCATCTCTTTTTGAAATCTTCGTTATCATATGGCATCTCCCTACTATTTTTTCTAATTGTATTTTTCAAGAAATATAGATTTCTCCTTAGCAATCACATGAAAGTGATTATAATGATATTTGTGTTTTAAACTTAAAACTACAAGATTTAGTAATGGCGCTTAGGTATTTATGATACGCTATTGCACAAAAAATATTCAACATGTTGTTATGGAATATTCTATCACACACAATATATAGTGTCAATAGGAATAAAAAAGTTTTTTAATCTACTAGGAGATGAGTAAAAAAATAGAGTAATTTGATACTGAATGCACTAAACTCCTTCTATTCCGGCAATGGCAATAACCGACTTTTCAGGAACAAGCATAAAACGTTCTGTAATATCAATTCCTAGTTTATTGAGTTTTAATGCATCATAGATTTTTTTCTGGTTGTGAAGGGCAAGATCCCCATAACCGGGGCTGTATCTATTCTTTGTAAGTCTAAAAGCCTCTTTCCCTAGAAATTTGTTTATAAAATCAACCATCCAGTCAAGTGCTGAATCGGCAACCTCTGAAGCGACAGCGTCAAGAATAACACCTAGTGCAGCATCTCCGCCCGCAACCTCTTTTTGAATCCTTTCTGTTATTTCCTTCCCGGTGGTTGAAGCCATTAAAACAACCTCATCGCTTTTAGAAAGAAAACTTGTAAGACTCAAGCTTTCTAAAGAAATACTATTTTCTAAAACAACAGAGTTTTCTGTTCTGTCAATTACTTTAAACCTGGAAAACACCCCTTTTGTGTTACACATCATAAGCCCTATGTTAATAGAGTCGTCAAGTTTCTTCTTGTACTCGTCGTCTATTATGGTTGTGGTCTTTTTATAGCCTAACCGTGTAAGTACCATGTTTTTATCAGGCTGGGCAGGTATATATTCAAAGATTTTCAATTTTGAAGCTTCCAGACTCATATATAACCTCTGTATTATTATATTAATCACAAAAATGATTCTATATATTTTGCAACAATAACGGTATAAACCGTAAGGTTGCATAAAGTTAAAAACTTATATTCAATTATATCTCAGATTCTAAGAAAATCAACTTATAAAACAAACTGTTTTTATTCAACATGAAAGAATAAACGAAACTGATATAATATTATAATACCTCCGATTTTAAAACCGAAGGCCTATATTGAATACGGTAAAGATTTTACATTGTACTTCATTTTACTTATAATTGTGAAAACATAACTCCCATTATATTTTCGCGTAGAACAGCTATTTGTTTTCTGCCGGAAACTTATCAATCAAGCCCAATAAATACTTCTTTACTAGTGCATAGTCGGTAGAATTTATACTTCCGTCAGCGTTAACATCGGCAGAAACAGAACCATTCACATATGGAAAATCTGACAGTGTCCCAAGCAGGTATCTTTTTAATAGGGCATAATCAGTTGAATCAACCATTCCGCCTGCTGTTATCGAATCACCATAAAATATCCAGTCATCTTCTATACCCTGTGCTGCATTATGTATATCAAGGTTTATTGTTGCGGTATTTCCGCTCAAGCTGTTAACCTCAGAAACATTCATTCTCAGCCAATTATAACCTGTAAGGTCAATTGCGTACTGTCTCGAATGATAAATATTATTAGTTGTTTTTTCCAAAGTCACCCATCCTGATGTGGGTGCATTTCCTCCTCCCGGTGCTGAATTTGCTTCAATTGTGTAAGATTTTGGACTGTTATAGGAACCACTATTCTTAATGGTATAATCATAATCATATGTATCGTTGTTATACCATACAACAACTACCTTGCCCCGATGCGAAGCCTCTACATTTGAAAGGTCATAGGCAATCCAACCTGGTACGGAACCTCTCCAGGTAGTTGCGTAACTGCTGTCATTCGCACTTTTTGCGTTGTCGGATGAAGCATATGCAGGGACATTGCGGCTTATCACAGGAAGCTTATTAGGTGCTATTGCCCATAAATTGCACTGCAATAAAACTGATATAGCAAAAACCCCTATGGAAATAAGACTAAATGTCTTCAACACCTTCATTTTGTTTCCCCCTTTTATATTAATTAACTCAACTTTCCCACAGTATTTATGGGCTCTTTGCCACTAACGTAGCAT
>CAYPCH010000154.1:0-5748 GCA_964409165.1 uncultured Oscillospiraceae bacterium
AGCAATGCTACGTTAGTGGCAAAGAGCCCATAAATACTGTGGGAAAGTTGAGATAATTAATACTAATTTTAATATTAATATGCTATATACTAATTGATGTTAGAAGTGGATAAGGCATTAATGAAAGCCCTTGTTTCTAAGAATATGCCTTAATCATAAACTTTGAAATAGACAATGTAAAGTTTTTGAATACGATTCAGATGCACATATTATTTGGTCGGGAACTGTAGACATTGGTAATGGTTAGTTTCCTGCATTTTACTTTGAGTAGTTATGAGATTCTTAAAGATATTGAAGGGAATTGTTTAACCCAAGAAACAGAAGAAGTAACAAAAAGCAACTATTGTGAGTATATTGCTAATTCAGTGTCAATTTCAAACAAGTCCTATTATGGCAACTTTGTAGATATTGTTAGTACTAAGGATAGAAGGATTATTCAATATTCTCTAAAAGATTCAAAAGATAATATGAATTCAAATAAAAATAACATAAAATATATCCAACTTCCTGAAGAGTTTAGTACAAATATAAGATTCAAAAAGGTTGTTGATGAATTCGGTACAACTGGCCTAAATAATTCAATTATACTTGATGATGATAACAACCTAATTTCAGTACTCAGCATTGACGATAGAAATTCTAGTAACTTAAGAATTAAGAAGACAATAAAACTAAAAAAAGAGTATCCTGTTAAAGATTTAGATGTGATTTATGGATATCTTGAAAAGGGTGTCGAAAAGACTATATTAAAAGACAAAGATAATCAGATTTTTGTAATTAAAAACGACACATTTGAATTAACTAAAAAGGAAGATATGAAGGAATGGAAAACAGTGTCTGCTCATCCGCATAAAAAGATAGCTACTCAAGAAGATTGGGATACTATCTATCTGTATCAGGTTAATGATCAAAATAGTATAAGAAAATATGATTTTTTTAAGAATGAAGTTTCTTATGAACGAAAACTAAATAAGTATCCAATTGAGGGGAGAATAGTCAGAACTGAATATACTCCTTTTACTAATTCACTCATTACTTTAACTGTAAGTAATGGAGATAACTTTATTTGCAAATTTGGTGAAGAATCAATTCAAAGAATTCAGATGAAAAACAAGGCACCAGATGGGACACCACTAAGAAAAATTGAGGATTTCTTTATATTTTGTATGGATGTAGATGGGCATCAGGAGTATTACATTGGATTGTATCAAAAGGATGATAATAATCCTATTATTCTAATAGATTTAATAACAGGGTGGACAGATATTGTAAAGCAGTAGGAGCGTTAAACCTATTCAGATTAAGTAATATAAGAGCAATGGTTCTACTATTAGTACTGCATTAACAATTTATAATTAATTGCTGGACAAGTGGGACAAGGGGACAGGTTCCTTGTCCCTTGTCAGTATTCTGCTATGCCAGAAATCCTTAAAATTGCCTTGTTAATACCTTTAGAATTCTAATTAATCGCATCTAACAACTGAAGTTTTCTTATATTGAAAAATAGAAGTATATAATCCTAAGTGAAAACAAAAGGAGGCTGAGAATATGGTATCTAATCTTGCAGTAACACTTGATAAAATGATAGAGAAGGCATAAATGAGAGGCATTGAACGAGGCATTGAAAAAGGAATCGTAAAGGGAATTGAGAAAGAAAAAATAGAAGTAGCAAAAAACTTATAACAATGGGGATGAATAATAAGATAATAAGGGGAGCGACAGGTCTTTAGGACATTAGAATTGTTGAACTTAGTAAAACTGTTGATAACTAATACTTGTGTTAGAATGCAAGGCATCTTATGTTCTATAATAGGCATTTACAAAATATTACACAAAAGAAAACGCTAGAAAAAACTTGACTTATGACAAAAAATATGTTAAATTATTGATTGCTTCGATGTGTACGTCTTTTTTTTATGTCAAGAATATTTATTATAACTATATATAAGGGAAGAGTCTCTGGAGGTGTGAAAAGTGAGAGTGAAAATTACATTAGCGTGTGGGGAATGCAAGCAGAGGAACTACAATACTATGAAGAATAAGAAGAATGACCCTGACAGACTTGGAATGAAAAAGTTCTGCAGATTCTGCCGTAAGCATACTGACCACAAGGAAACAAAATAGGTTTCTTTAAACACAAATTTAGAGGAAAAATGGAGATGTGTTAATATGGCTGAAGAAGTAAAAGGCGCAAGTGCAAAGGGAAAATTTTCAAACACAAGAATAAAACTTGTGAGGTTTTTTAAAGATATCAAAAGCGAATTGAAAAGGGTTGTGTGGCCTAGCAGAACACAGCTTATCAACAATACAATTACTGTGTTATTGACATGTTTGCTTGTTGGATCTATTATATGGGTGGTTGATGCGGGCTTAAACGTCTTAAGGAATCTTGTACTTGGAATATAATGCATAAAGCGTTTAATATTACAAATGAGTAAAGGAGGACATAGGGCTTTATGCTTGTTAATGAATCGCCTGAAGGTGCAAAATGGTATGTAGTTCATACCTATTCCGGTTATGAAAACAAAGTTAAGGCTAACCTTGAAAAGATAGTCGAGAACAGGAACATGCAGGAATATATTCTTGATATAGTTGTTCCTATGGAGGAACAGATTGAGATCAAAGATGGGAAAAAGAAGGCAACCTTGAAAAAGGTGTTCCCTGGATATGTTCTTGTTAAGATGATAATGTCTGACGAGTCTTGGTATGTTGTTAGAAACACCAGAGGTGTTACAGGATTTGTGGGTCCAGGGTCTAAGCCGGTGCCTTTGTCTGATGAGGAAGTAAGGACAATGGGAGTGGAAGAGTTTGTACCTGTCCTTGATTATGAGGTGGGTGACAATGTAAGGGTAGTTTCCGGTCCACTGGAGAATTTTATCGGAATAGTTGAGGAAATAAACTTTGAAAAGAAGAAAGTTCGAGTTTTGGTTTCTATGTTTGGAAGGGAAACGCCTGTCGAATTGGAACTTATTCAGATATTAAAGATTTAACTTTCTACAGGGCAATAATGTTAAATTTATATATTTGATTTGGACTTTATTACTGTGCATTTGTTGAGAAATTTACAAAGAGTAGTTAAAAAACACTCTTAATAAATAAGAGTGGTTTTTATAAAATTGGGAGGTGGATAATATGGCTAAGAAAATTACTGGCTATGTAAAACTTCAAATTCCTGCGGGGAAAGCAACTCCGGCTCCACCGGTTGGACCAGCTTTAGGACAGCATGGCGTGAACATAATGGGATTTTGTAAGGAATTCAACGAAAGAACTGCAAAAGAAGCAGGGTTGATTATCCCTGTTGTTATATCTGTTTATGCAGACAGATCTTTTACGTTCATTACAAAAACACCGCCTGCTTCAGTATTGTTGAAGAAGGCATGCAAAATTGAAAGCGGTTCGGGAAAACCGAATAGAGACAAAGTTGCAAAAATATCCAAGGAAGAAGTAAGGAAGATAGCTGAAATGAAAATGCCCGACCTTAATGCTGCAAGTGTAGAAGCTGCTATGAGCATGGTCGCAGGTACAGCTAGAAGTATGGGCATCGTTGTTGAAGATTAAAACTGCTATTAGCTTAAATAATTGGAGTGGGAGGAAACAGGGTTTCCGAATAACTATACCACAAGGAGAGTGAAACTGATGAAGAGAGGTAAAAAGTATCTTGAGAGTGCTAAAAATGTTGACAGACTGAAATTATACGATCCAGCTGAAGCTTTGGAATTGACACAAAAGACTGCCAAGGCTAAATTTGACGAAACAGTTGAGGCGCATATAAGACTTGGAGTTGACTCCAGACATGCCGAACAGCAGGTAAGGGGAGCAGTAGTACTTCCTCACGGAACAGGGAAGAAGGTAAGAGTCTTGGTTTTTGCTAAAGGTGACAAGGCTAAAGAGGCTGAACAGGCTGGTGCTGAATTTGTCGGTGCAGAAGATATGGTTGCAAAAATCCAGAGCGAAAACTGGTTTGAATTTGATGTTGTTGTTGCTACTCCTGACATGATGGGTGTAGTAGGTAGACTTGGTAAGGTTTTGGGTCCGAAAGGTTTAATGCCGAACCCGAAAGCCGGAACTGTGACGATGGATGTTGCAAAGGCAATAGCTGATATCAAGGCCGGAAAGATTGAATACAGGCTTGATAAAACAAATATTATTCACTGCCCGATAGGAAAAGCTTCTTTTGGTACAGAAAAACTTGTTGACAACTTCCGCACTCTTATGGGAGCTGTAATAAAGGCGAAACCTACTGCTACAAAAGGTCAGTATTTAAAGAGTGTTGTTGTATCATCAACTATGGGACCTGGTATTAAAGTTAACCCTCAAAAGGTAACTGAGTAATATTTGGCATATAATGGATTTGTATAATATTATTTTAAGACTTTACAAAGTAGCAAAAATATTATATTATAACATAAGTCAATTTAATAAATTCTTGCCATAGACAGCAGGTTTACTCTTAACAAAGGGTTTGTAATAGAAAGCTTCAATTCTTCCTGCCGAGGTTAAAATAGTTTTTGATATGAATTATTACCCCTCTATGTCTATGTGCATAAGAGGGGTTTGGTTTTACAGATTTTTGAATTAAGGAGGTGGATTAATAGTGCCAAGTGATAAAATTCTTGCGCAGAAGAAAGGTATCGTAAAAGAATTATCCGAAAAGATTCAGGCAGCGAAGACAATAGTATTTGTGGATTACAGGGGACTTACAGTACAGCAGGATACCGAGCTTAGAAACGCTTTAAGAAAAGCTGGGGTTGATTATAAGGTAGTAAAAAATACCCTGACAAAGTTTGCTGCCAACGAAAACGGTCTTAATGAACTTGACCCTCATTTTAATGGACCTACAGCAATGGCTTTAAGCGATACGGATGTTATTGCTCCTGCAAAGGTAATGGCTGAATATGCTAAGAAGTATGAGAAGCTGGAAATAAAAGCGGGAGTAGTTGAAGGAAAAGTATTTGACGTAGAGGCTATAAAAGCTCTTGCAGCATTGCCGTCAAAGGAAGAGCTTATCGCAAAGGCTCTTGGTAGCATGAAGGCCCCTATAAACGGTTTGGTAAATGTATTGAACGGAAATATAAGAGGTCTTGTTATTGCACTCAATGCTATTGCCGAAAAAAAGGCAGAAGCTTAAAAGTTGGTTGAAAAATTAAAATCAAAATCTAAATTATTTATGGAGGTATAAAAAAATGGCTAGTGCAAAAGTTACAGGTTTAATTGAGGAAGTTAAAGGTTTGACAGTATTGGAATTATCAGAACTGGTTAAAGCGTTAGAAGAAGAATTTGGTGTATCAGCAGCAGCTCCTGTAGCTGCAATGGTAGCTCCGGCTGGTGGTGCAGTAGCAGCTCCAGCAGAAGAAAAGACTGAATTCGAGGTAGTGTTGAAATCGACAGGTGCAGAAAAAATAAAAGTAATAAAAGTTGTTAGAGAATTAACAGGTCTTGGATTGAAAGAAGCAAAAGATTTGGTTGACGGAGCTCCTAAGACAGTTAAAGAGAATGTATCAAAAGATGAAGCAACTCAGATTGAGGCTAAATTCAAAGAAGTTGGAGCAACTATCGAAATTAAGTAATAAGATATATGTAAATTAATAAATGAGGGGGCTTTGTTTCAAAGCCCCCTCATTTATTAATTTACATATATCTTATTACATTAAATATGGCTTACCAAAGAAAAAAATTACGTAACAAAAAATAAAAGGTAAGTTGTAAAATAAAGTGACGGAAGAAGCAAAAAATTAAAACTCATGGTAA
>CAYPCH010000155.1:0-5672 GCA_964409165.1 uncultured Oscillospiraceae bacterium
ACGTTATATAAAATCGCGCGCAGACAGTCCCATCCATGGGACTGGTTTTTAAGGTGATTCTTTGAAGTATTTTTATTGCAATAAAAATGTTGGCAATTTAAGGGAGGATTTTAAATTTTATGAAAAACAAAGGAAAGATTATGATTATTGTAATAGCTGCTATAATAATTATTTTGGATTTAGTTATACTTGTGAATTCAGCTATAGACTATTATAATATGGATATGCTAGATGTTGCGAAAAATTTTATAATTAGTGGATTAATTCGAATATGTATATATTTGATTGGTTTTTATTTAATATATAGGAGAAAAAAGTGGGCTAGAATTGTAGTTGAAATATTGTTTGTATTCCGAGTTTTTTCAGGTGTTTTATCTTTGTTAATTGAACCATCATTGATTTATGCAATCTCAACAGGTGTATTTTTTGCGTCAGGAGTATTACTGTTTTCAAAAAGTATAAATTTATATATGAATAATAACTATATAGAATCTGAGGAAAAAATTGAGATATAAGATGATGTAATGGTTTAAGGATATAAGGGACCCACGTCCTGTGGGTCTCTGAGCTTCGAAGGCGCGCGACTTTACATAACAATCCATCTTGGTAAAAGCTGCGATGGTAGGGCATGGAGTAGCTCTTTGGAGTAAATTCACGAAGCAGTGCTCCGCTACATCCTCTCACGGGCGCGGTTGCGCGGCTGACGAAGTCATCCCTCTGAAGACCGTTCGAGGACGTCCAAGATGGTGACGTTAGGTGAAATCGCACGCAAAGCTCCGACATCGTGTCGGAGCTTTTTAGGGAAAGCCTTTGTAAGGTGAAACAGTTTGAAAACTATTAAGAGAAATTGAAGGAATCTTTTAAGAATATTAAAGAAAGGCTAGGAATCTACTTTGGAAAAGTGATTTTACTTTCTCTGGTTTTTGGTTATGTGGCGAACTCAAATGTACCAAAAAACTTGAAGCCTTGGTAAATTTAAATAGAAACTATTTAATAAAAAATATACTATATAATACTAACAATTACATTTAGGAGGAATCAAAATGAAAAAGACTTTTTTGTTTAAGAATATTCAGGTTATTGCCATATTATTTGCTCTTACCCAAAGTTTTACAAGCATAGCTTCAGGAGTTCCTGAACTCAGAGTATGTGTCGATGAAAAGGAAGTGCAATTTACTGATGCAAAACCCTATGTAAATGAGTTTGGGAGAACTATGGTTCCAATTCGTGCAATTGCAGAAGGTTTTGGAGCCAAGGTTAACTGGAATGACGGACTAGATATGGTTGAAATTATTCATGATAACATTGAAATTAAGTTTAAACTTGATTATTATGAAGACGTCTTACTTATAACTGATTTAGAAACAAATAACATCAAGTCTGTAGCAATGGATTCTAAACCTGTCATTAAAAACGACAGAACATTCGTGCCTTATCGTGTTATTAGTGAAGCATTTGGCTATGAAGTTTATTGGAATGCAGATGAATACAAGGTTAATATAAATACCAAAAGTAAAAAGCCTGTGTTCTTTATAAACCCTGCTTTAACTCGTACTAAAAATTATAGCTGTATCGATGATATGAATACAAACTTTGAAAATCTTATATCGTATTTAAAAAGTCCAGAAGTTACGTTTACGCTTACTGATGAAGGAAAAAAGTCTTATTGTTCTAAGGCTACATCACATGTTGAGTCTGTTATTGGAAATGTGGATTACAGTAAAGAATTTAATCCAACCTATCCTGATGCTCCATTTACATCAACTATGGAATTTGTACATAATGATGCTGTCAAGAATTCTATAATACGGGAAGTCAAGTTTATTGCAGATACTTCTAAAGTTGAAATCCTTTCTGATGCCTATATTTTTGGACTAACTCCGTTAGATGCAATAGTCATTGGTAGATTGGAATTTATATATCAAGAAGCATCAGATGAATATCTTGATAGGTTTGAAGGTAAGTTAAAAAAAGGAGTATGGTATAGTACAAAAATAGCTGTTAAATTTTCTTTACATAGAGGTTCTATGGAGGTTGATAAAGTCATTTTAGACAATAAATTTGAAGAAATAATATGAAGTAAAGTAAAAAGTGGAAATTATATAAAGAGAAAAAAGGGAATGTATAGAATTTGATTAGTTTAATATTTGAGGATCTGACGTCCTGTCAGGTTCTGGTCTTCGAAGGCGTGCGACTTTACATATCAACATATGCCCGTAAAAGTGCGGGAAGATGGTCATGAAGAATTGTTTGCGGGTCATCCCACGTAGAAAAACCGCACTACACCGTTTCGCCGGTCGCACAGCGGCACTCACGGGTATTTCTTTGGGGTTCGGCTCAAACGGCGTCGGGCATGCAAACGTTATCGGAAAGATGAGGCAAGGCCGCATCGTCCTGATGCGGTTTGTAATAGCAGGTTGTTGTAGATTTTAAAAATACATTAAGTGAGAAATTATTATGAGCGTATGGAGAAGAAAAGCACTTGAGACTTTTTATGAATTAAGATGTTATTTTGATGACAAAGACGATACTATTTATTCTGTATTTTTGGCTTTATTACCCGAACTTAGCAAAGCCCATAAGCAGGGCAATATACAACTAATAACAAAGATATATGATTTTGCTGAATGGTGCTTAAACCAAAAAGATAAAAACCTATGGAATGCAGCTGGTGTAGGGTTCTATGAGCATTTGGTTGATGATAAATCTACACTTGATGCTATACCTGATTGGATAAAGCCATATATTTTCAAGGAAGTAGAAGTTTTATTTGAAGCAAGACTAGATGAAGTAAAATTTAAAGAATTGAAAGAACAGTACAATAAAAGGAATAATACAAATTTTTAGATATATGTTTGATTTAAGGATGCGACGTCCTGTCGCATGCTGGTCTCTGGGGGCCTCATCCATCCGATAACAACAGGTATGCACAAGGGTGCGGGTGGGAAAAAGCATGAAGAAGGGCTATCGTTGGTCATCCCACGAAGAATGCCGCACCACAGCTCTTCGTCGAGCTAAAGTTGCCAAGGGGTATTCCTTACGGGTCCGGCTCTGGAACGTCTTCCATGCCAGACGTTAGCTGAAATCGGACGAAAGTCCGCCGCGTCCTGCGGCGGTTTTGATAAGCAAAGCCTTGTAGTTTAAGTAGGAATGATTTGAGTTATTGCAAGTACTTAAATTAAATGGAGCGGATAAATCTCGGAAGAATTAAATTTTATTTACGGATGGTGAAAGAATGGATAAAAAATACCAAGTATTCATAAGCTCAACTTTTAAAGATTTATATGAAGAGCGAAAAAAGGTGTTGGACTTACTTCTAATGGCAGATTGTATTCCGGCTGGTATGGAAGCTTTTGTTGCTACTGATGAGGAACAGTTTAATGTCATTAAAAAAGTTATTGACTTATGTGATTATTATATACTTATTATCGGGGGGAGATATGGTTCACTTAATGAAGGAACAGGTATAAGTTATACTGAAATGGAATATAACTACGCAATATCCAAAGGAATTCCTGTATTAGTGTTTTGTATAGATGATTCCGTAGAGCTAGATATATCAAAAAAAGAAACAGATGCAATAAAGAATGGGAAATTAGCAGAATTTAAAAGTCGCGCAATGCGTAATCGACTTGCAAGTGTTTGGAAAGATAGCAGTGATTTAGTTGGAAAAGTAGCTATATCTATAATGAGAGCAAAACAAGAAATAGATAGACCAGGTTGGCATCGAGGGGGAGAATTCGATCAAACTGAATATCTAAAACAGATAGTTAAGTTAAAAAAGCAAAATGATATATTGCAAAAACAAGTTAATGAATACTCAATAAAATCAATTTCTGAGGATGAAAACGAACTTCCGTTTTATGGTTATAAAATAAAATTGCATTATACAGAAATAGTATATGTTTTTACTTCAAATACAGTTATTCGTGAGAAAGATGTAGAGACTACACTTGATGACTTATTTAAATTCATATCTCTTAGGTTAACGGGTCGACATGAAGCAAAAGATTTTGTTGATGCAGTTAGTGAATTTGTAAGTGGATACTATGTTGATGAGCAACAGGCACTAGTTGTCAAAAATCAATATAAACAGTTGGGCCTAATTAGGAGTTTTATTGATAAAAAGGGGACGGAGATGATTGAATTAACAGACAAAGGAATTGAAACGATGAATAGTTTGAATACATTAAAGTAAAACAAGGAATTTAAGGGACGCACGTCCGTGTGCGCCTCTGAATCACGGGTCGTCCGACTCCAGCTAACAACGCGTCTCCATAGGCTGCGTAAGTAAAAGCATGCAGAAAGGCTCTGTAGCACGAGCATGAAGTATGCCTTCGCCACATCCGTTCACGGGCGCAGTCGCGCGCTTTGCGGGAAAAGTCTCTGGAGACCGTTCACGTACGTCGGAGACGCAAGACGTTAGGTGCAATTGGTTGTTTGGAACGCCACATCCTTGTGGCGGTTTTGGGTCACACTCTGGAGAAGGTGCTCATGTAACTATTGAGATAAATTTTAAGGTTGATGATATATCGAAATATTGATATAATATTGATATAATGAGGAGGTGCTTAACATGCCTACAATAAGACCAAGTTCTGATTTGAGAAACAATTATAATGAAATATCTGAGTTTTGTCACAAGTACAGCGAACCTGTTTATATCACAAAAAATGGACAAGGCGATTTAGCCGTTATGAGTATTGAGACCTACGAGAAACTTGTTGGGAAATTTGAACTATATAAGTTGATTGATGAAGGTTTAGAATCTATGAAAAACAAAAAGGTTAGGCCATTTCGTGCAGCATTAAGTGACATTAAGAAAGGTCTGAAAAATGAGTAAATACAACATTGTTATTACTGAGCTAGCAGAAAAAGATTTGTTAGAAATAGGTTATTATATTTCTTATGAGTTACTTGAGCCTGACATTGCACTCAAAGTAGTCAATAACATAGGTGAAAGAATTCTTACGCTTGAAGATATGCCTTTAAGAAATGCACTTGTAGCAGATGAGAGGCTTGCACTTCGAGGAATAAGGAATTTACTTGTTGATAATTTTATTGTTTTTTATGTTGTTTTAGAAAAAAGCGATACAGTGACTGTAGTCAGGATACTATATGGTAAAAGGGAATGGGAGAACCTACTGTAGCAGCAATTAAAGGGCACACCATCCTTGGTGTGCTCTGAACAAGGAAGTCAACGAACTGCACCTAACAATGCATGGCAGTAAAGGCGCGGGGAAGAAGGTCATGAAGTAATTTCTCTGGAGAAGGAGCATGAAGAATGCCGCACCACATTCCATCGTCGGGTGGCAAGCACCGCCTTCGAAGAAAAGCTCCGCGGGTCCGACACTGGAACGTCAGCCATGCGATGACGTTATCGGAAAGATGAGGCGGTGCCGTCCCATCCATGGGATGGGATTTTCGGGTCATACTTACAGGGAGGTTATAAATGTTGCTTAAACCTGGAATAAGTGGATTTACAAGCATAAAGGAATATCCCATCAATATATCAAATGATAGATGTAGTAATCTTGATTTTAACAAGGTATGCTGTTTATTGGCAAATGGAGGATTATTTAAGGTTTTATCCTTTGATTTTGAAACAGTTGGTAAGAATTTTTATATATGCGAAGTATATTACAAAGAAAAGAGTGTTTTTATCTTATTAA
>CAYPCH010000156.1:0-5632 GCA_964409165.1 uncultured Oscillospiraceae bacterium
GCCATTGAACAAGCATTAAAGGAATTGTACGATATGGCGATTCTCGCAAAGGAGAGCCTTAATCGTTCTTTTGCTTCATTGCTCAACGAAGATATGAGTGAAAGCAAAAAAATTGCCGATGATGAATATCGTATTGATTTCTTAACAAATAAGCTCACAAGCTTTTTTATCAAAATTTCATCAGTTACTAAATCGGCTGATGATGAAAAACTGATCGGGGGATTGCATCATGTAGCAAACGATATTGAGCGGCTGGGTGATTACGCGGTACTTTTGATAGAAGAAACCAGCTACATGAAGGGTAATAACGTAAAGTTTTTAGATCAGACCAAAGATGAGCTTAACCAAATCTATAGGCATATATCCGAAATGTTCGAATTAGGGTTTGATGCGTTTTCAAAGCGTAGAATCGAAAACTTTAAAAAGATTTCAAACCTTCATAAGGAAATTAAAAAACTAATATCCTCTACGCGTAACGAACATGTGGTACGGCTAAGCTGCAGGATGTACCCTGTTGAGGTATCAAAAAGCATTTATTCCGTTTTGTTTTCATTGCAAAGAATATCAGACCATATTGTGAACATTGCTTTCTCGATTCGATCCACCACCGGAAGTAAAACAGAAGCATTGCAAGCCATTGAAAAAGAAAAGAAAAAAGGGGAAAAACCAGAAAAACCAGAAAAGGCTAAAAAAACAGAAAGTATAGAGTGTAAGCATTCTCCAGAATCCAATATGAAAAAGTAAAAAACCTCCGAATTGAAGGATAGGATTGAGGGACTTGCTACGGCAAGTGAACTGAATAAGATTCGGGAGAATTTCTGGATATCTAAAGAACTAGATTTTATTGTAAGCAAATAGGCAGCAAGTCATATTTCAATTTGTCAATGAACCTAATAAATCTGTAATTTCTGAAGAGCGAGGTTTATATGTTTTATCAGAATTTAATTGATGAATTTACTGCTATGAGCAAATATACAATCCGGGACAAACTGACTGGGGTTTATTTTCATTGTAAAAAACATTAATATTGCAATTTGACAATTGAAAAAAGGTTATGGGCAGTGTTTCGAGCGGAAATTGACTTTGTTTCAACACTTACAGATATAGAGCTCATAAAACTCATCATTGAAATTCACATTGTCAATTTTTATCACCCTTAAATTATATTTGGCGTAATTCCTTTGGAAATCTGATATTTGTAATATAAATTCACATAAAAGTAAAACAGATTCTTTAAAGGATGCTTAAGAGAATCCTTTCTTAGAACTGTACGTTTAACGATACTTTTTATAGAAAAAACCTGTTTGTATAATTTCCAATACTCATCTGTCAGTGTTTCTGCAGACATGTTCTTCGGCTTATGCACCGCAAAAGCCCCATTGAACTGATAAATGTCCTCACATATAAGCCTTCCGGCATCTTTTATTTCATCATAAAAGACTGTTCTGGGAATTGGAGTCAGAATATAAAAGCGTGGAACAGTTATTTTGTTTTCTGTTATAAAATTTGCAGTATTCCTGATGCTTTCAACAGTATCGCCATCTGCACCGACAACCATTTCTGTTGAAACATCAATACCCGCAGCTTGAACCTTTTTCATCTGTTCTTTGTATCTTGATACTTTGGTCCAGGACTTATGCATAGCATTGAGGCTTTGCTGAGAGATACTTTCAATGCCAAAAGATAAAGAAATACAACCGCTTTTAGCAACAGCCTTTAATACTTCCTCATCATCCGCAATTGAAATTTCACATTGGGATAGCCAGGTCATATTGAGTTTCTCAATCTCTGCGCAAAGCTTTAAAATATACTCTCTATCTGAAAGTATATTGTCATCTAAAAGAAGAAATTTCTTATATCCCAGTTTTTTAATATATTTGATATCTCTTATTACTTCGGATGTTTCACGGCGCATGTAGTGATTTTTATACAGGCAATAAACAGAGCAAAACGAGCATGAATTTGGACAGCCTCTCCCTGCTTGGACAGGTAAAAAATTCCCAATTCTTTTGCCCTTGAAAATCTCATATTTAGGAAGAGGATAACTCAAATCGTTAAGCGGAATATTATAAAACTCCTGTAAATTGCCATTTTCATAATCTGAAACAAGTTTTGAAAACGCTATTTCACCATCACCAATAATAACACTATCGCAATGTTTTTTTGCTTCTTTTGGCATAAGGCTTGCCATATATCCGCCCATTACAACTGTTTTTCCACGCTTTTTAAACTCTTTTGCAATATCAAGGCTTCGAATAATAGCATGTCCCATACCTGATATTGCAATTATATCCGCATCCGTTTCAAAATCAACATCCTCAATTGTTTCAAGGCAACATTCAAATTCCCAATTTGGAACAAGGGAGGCTAATATTGCGGGAGCAAGTCCGACAAAATACAGACGGGATTTTTTAATTAGTTTATTGCGCTCAAAATAATATCTTCTTGCAGTGATTTTTCCCGGTTTTATTACAAGATGTGCCATATCCCACTTTTCATGTTCATTATATGGAATAATCAATTCCTCTTTGTATTTATCAAAATACGACGTGCCCGGCATTGGTGTAAATGGTTGCAAATTAACAAAAATGAGTCCTAAATGCTTTATATAATTATAAAGATTTTTGAAATCACTTTTGTCCCAGTTAACGCCTAAAATCACGGTTGCATAACATTCTATCCCATACTTTTTAAGTATCATGACTGCTTTCTCATTATATTCAAGCTTGGATTTCTTATCATATTCATCAAGTTCATTTTGAGTTGATGCCTCTATGCCTACAATGTAAACTTCTTTTTGAGGAACTTGTAAAAGCTCTGCTATTACATCGCCAATCTCTCTGGCTTTATATCGTGAAATTTCCTTGCAAAAACAGAAGTTGCAATTATAAGGGCAACCGAAAGATGTCTTGACAAGTGCGCATTTATGAGCAAACAAATAATAATATTTATCGGTATATTTTTCCGGCAAATTCCTATCGGCGTGGCGTACTCTTGTATCTTTGCAGTTTGAAATTTTATAAAAATCCTCTGCACTTACAGCTATATAATCTATAAATTCGCATTTGAAATCATCAGGGCAAACTGTGGCATGAACACCTCCGACAGCCACTTTAATATTCGTATCTATCTTTTTTTATAATTTGTGCGTATTCTTTCATAATGCCGATGTGACTGATATAGCCGGTTATACCAACGAGCTGCGGCGAAAACTTACCGATAAAATACTCTATAGGTTTCTTTTCCAATATCATGTCTACAATTTCAACTTCATGATTATTGGCTCTCAATACGGCCGAGAGCTGCATAAGCTCAAGGGGTTCGCATATCATTACACTTTGAAGCCCTATGGTTTCTTTATGTGGGCGCGGACGAACCAATAGTATCTTCATGATTTTTTCCTCACAACAAAGCCACAAAGCGATGGCATAAACAATGTTTCCTTAATCAAAAAACTCTCCTCCACAACAAAAAGTTCTTTTGACAGGTTTTATATAATAAAAACCCGCCTTAGTTTTGTAAAAAGAACTTTAAATATAAAAATTACTGAACCAAAGTCTATACATTCATAAAGTGGCGCTTTCCTCAGTGACCAAGCTAGTTTTATCGACAGCTATAATATTCAAAATTAAACCTGATAACGCTCCTATGCTATATTTAATGTATCATAGAAATATAGCAGGTATGTTCAGATGCGTGTGCATGGTTGCATTATAACTTATCGTTAAAAAGTTTGCAATAATTTTGTATCTATGGTGAAATGCTTAATTTTGTACTGTGTATCTTTATGTAAAAAGACATTTATTTAGTTTATCTATTCAGGCTAAGCTTATAAAAAAATGTGATATAATAAAACAAATAATGTAAAAGGTAAGGCAGTACAACAAAGGTGCAAAGTTATATAAGCCAAGGAATATGTGGTTTGCAACTGCCGGTTGCGAAATTTCCAAGGCGAACTGGTAGAGTGCAACTTAGTAATTTTATATGATTAGTCCATCAATAATAAATAGAAAGTGAGGATGGAAAAAATGATTTTGTCAGAAAAGATTATAATGTTAAGGAAAAAGTTTGGATGGTCCCAGGAAGAGCTTGCAGAGCAACTTGGTGTATCAAGACAGTCCATATCTAAATGGGAGCTTGCTGCAGCAATACCTGAACTTGATAAGTTATTGCGTTTGAGTGAGTTGTTTGGTGTTAGCACGGATTACTTGTTAAAGGATGATGTGCAAGATATTACGTATTCGGATAGTCATAATGACGAGCAGGACACGCATTATGTATCATTAGAAGAAGCAAATACATATATGAACCTTGTTAAATCAATATCGAACAGGTTTGCATATGCGATTTCAGCACTAATCATATCGCCTGTCAGTTTAGTTTTGCTCTCAGGCTATAGTGAATATAAGGGTATGATTAGTGAAGATATTGCAACAGGAATAGGAGTTGCGATTTTACTTATTATAGTAGCCTGCGGAGTTTCCGTACTTGTATATAATGGAATGAAGCTCAGCAAATATGAGTATTTGGAAAAGGAAGAGATTTCACTTGAATACGGCATTCAGGGTATTGTAGAGAAAAAGAAGGCTGAGTTTGAGGATAAATCACGTATGTTCATTACTATTGGTGTAGCTCTCTGTATTATTGGAGTGGTGCCGCTCTTTATAGTAGGAGTGGTGTCAGGAGATGATTTTATGAGCATATGCTGTGTAGCCGTATTACTCTTATTTGTTGCAATCAGTTCCAATCTTTTTGTACGTGCCGGAATGATTAACAGCAGCTACAGCAAACTCCTTCAGAGTGATGACTTTACTGTTGAAAATAAAGAAATAAGCAGAAAAATGGTAGCAATCAGCGGGATTTATTGGCTTGTTATTGTTGCAATTTTTCTTGGATACAGTTTTGTAACTAACAATTGGCAAAGTAGCTGGATTATCTGGCCTATAGCAGGGGTATTGTTTGCTGTGCTTAGTGGGATTGTGTCGGCTGTAAATAGAAAATGACATAAGGAGCACAAGCGAATATCATCAGAGTTTCTATAGAATGTATCGAAGCAGCAATTTCTTGTTACAATATGCAAAAGGCAAAAATGGTCGAGAAAACCTTGCGAGCAAAATGCTATTATGTAGATACTGGAGGTGAACAAATGCAGGAACAAATACTAGCTGTGCAGAGAATGCAGGATTATATTGAAGCGCATCTAAGCGAAGACATTACTATTGCAGAATTGGCAAAAGTATCGCTATTTTCTCCTTGGTATGCAAGGCAACTCATTATTTTGAGTATTGCGAAGAAGTTGGATGTGATGTGTGGAGTTTGTTGACTAGTATGAAATCTATGAGCGGAGAGCCAGTCTGCATGTGGTTGCCGGAGATTTACCGCAAACCTGGAACAAGCGAATATGTGCAGGGCGTAGAAGCGCCTGTGGATTATGACGGTATTATTCCTGATGGTTTCGACATCATTGAACTGCCAGCAGCAAAGTATCTGATGTTTCAGGGGGAGCCTTTTGCAGAAGAAGACTATGGTCAGGCTATCGAAGAAATATGGGAAGCCGAAAAGAAATATAATCCCTCGGTCATTGGATATGTATGGGATCAAGATAATCCGCGTATTCAGTTGGAACCTGTCG
>CAYPCH010000157.1:0-5372 GCA_964409165.1 uncultured Oscillospiraceae bacterium
TACTAAATTTTGCCTCTTTCATTTCACTCCAAGAGGCCTAACAAACTTTCGTACCATCGAGGGTACTAAATTTTGCCTCTTTCATTTCACTCTGAGACGCTTAAAAAGGAACATATAATAAATTACATGTTCCGCAAAGTCACGTATATTAACCGCCTATCTGCTTCATAACTTCTTCGGCAAAATTATCTTCTTTCTTTTCAATACCTTCGCCTCTTTCAAATCTTACAAATCTTCTTATATTGATGTTTTCCCCTATGGTTGTTATTTTCTCAGTAAGAAGCTGCTGGATTGTTTTGTCCGGATCCTTAATCCATTGCTGTTCTAAAAGACAAACTTCCTTATAGTATTTGTCTATTCTTCCTTCAACCATCTTGTCTACTATTTTTTCAGGTTTACCTTCATTAAGAGCCTGTGCTCTTAATATTTCCTTTTCTTTTTCAATAGTTTCAGACGGCACTTCTTCTCTTCTTATGTATTCCGGTTTGCTCGCTGCTATCTGCATTGCAATATCTTTTACAAAAGCTTTAAAGTCTTCATTTTTAGCTGCGAAGTCAGTTTCAATATTGACTTCAACCAAAACACCGATTCTGCCATCTCCATGTATATAAGATTCAACTAAACCTTCCGCTGCAATCCTTCCTGCCTTTTTCTGAGCTGCTGCAAGACCTTTCTCTCTTAAGAACTCAATAGCCTTATCCATATCGCCATTTGTTTCAGACAAAGCCTTTTTACAATCCATCATTCCAACTCCGGTAGTTTCACGAAGCTGTTTAACCATTTCAGCAGTAATCATTTGAATTCCTCCAAATCTAATTTATTTCATATTTATTAGTTAAAATATTTAAAGTTTTATTCATATTATTCAATACTTTTCACATATATATTCACATAATGCAACATTTTTTTCTTTCCCTTGAAGATATCTAAAAAAGTCTGACTTCAAGCTTACATGAAGATTGAAGTCAGAACCTTGTTATTATACTTCTGCTATAACTTCTTCTGTAACTTCTGCTTCTTGCTGTTCTTCTTCAACCGACTCAGAAGCAGATAATTGTTCTCCCTGTCTTCCTTCTATAATTGCATCTGCAACTTTAGCTGCTATAAGCTTTACAGCCCTAATAGCATCATCATTTCCCGGAATTACGTAATCAACCTCATCAGGGTCACAGTTTGTATCAACAATCGCAACAACAGGTATACCAAGTTTTCTTGCTTCCAATATTGCAATTCTTTCCTTTCTTGGGTCAACCACAAACAACGCTCCCGGAATATCCTTCATATCCTTTATTCCACCAAGATACTTTTCGAGTTTTTCCATTTCGCCCCTCAGTTTTATTACTTCTTTTTTGGGCAATACATCAAAAACTCCCTCTTGCTCCATCTGCATCAATTCTTTAAGTCTTTCAATTCTTCTGCGAATAGTTTTAAAGTTTGTGAGCATTCCACCAAGCCATCTTGCATTTACAAAAAACTGGTCAGCCCTTTCGGCTTCTTCCTTGATTGAATCCTGAGCCTGCTTCTTTGTTCCTACAAAAAGAACACTCTGCCCACTCATTGCTACTTCCCTTATAAAATAATAGGCTTCTTCAACCTTTTTCACAGTTTTCTGAAGATCGATAATATAGATACCGTTCCTCTCTGTGAAAATGTACTCCGCCATTTTCGGATTCCACCTTCTGGTCTGATGACCAAAGTGAACTCCTGCTTCTAATAATTGTTTCATTGAAATAACCGACATTATTACACCTCCAAAAGTTTTATACCTCCAAAGCTCTCATCTTTGCGGTAAACCATAAGGCACTTTCCACAAATCAAGCTAAGTGTGTATTTTCCGTAAAGTAGTATACCACATAGAATTCTTTTTATCAACAATATTGATAAGTTTTTTGAAATTTTTATCATTAGACTTTTTATCATTAGTGTACACCATTAATTTGACGGTTCAGGTTCACTGACTGTTACGTTATTAACAACTGTACTTACCTTCCATTTACCTGAAAGATAGTATATAAATACAAAAATGGTTGTAGCCAAACTCGCAAGGGGCGCAGCCATGCTTAATCCTCTCATTCCTTTTTCAAGAATCACACCCAGCAAGATAGCAAGCGGTATTCGGAAACCAAGGGATGACATGATACTACTGACTGATGATATAATTGTATGACCTGAACCTGTTATTACGCCATTCAGACAAAAAACAGCAGGAACAATCAAGTAATCAAGGGAAAAAACCCTTATATATTCTACCCCTTCGGAAACCATTTTAGGGTCTTCTCCGAAAAGACCAAGAATCTGTTCAGGAAATAATTGTGTAATTGTAAACATAACAATGGATACTGAAAATGAAAGTATTAACCCCGTGTGAAAGGTCTTTTTTGCACGTTCAACCATACCGGCACCCATATTTTGAGCTACCATCGCTGATACTGAAGAGCCTACCGCAACAGCTGGCAGTATTGCAAATCCGTTAAATTTGCCGACAATTCCAAGCGCTGCCGATGCACTAACACTTATTCCATTGGCAATAGCAATCAGCACAAGAAAAGAGAAATTGACAATGACATTCTGGATAGAAATTGGAATTCCTACCCTCAACAGCACAAAAATTCTTTCCTTATATATTCGGAAGGAATTAAACCTGAAATCAAAACCCAAATCGCTTCGTTTTATATATATAATACATGCAATCATGCTTACAGCTTGAGAAATTACTGTTGCAAGTGCTGCTCCTCTAGATTCCATATGAAAAACACCTACAAATAAAAGGTCAAGCAAAATATTTATTACGCAAGCAATGGAAACAAAAATCAGCGGTCGCTTACTATCTCCTAGTCCACGTAAAATAGCCGAAAACGCATTATACCCAAAAATAAAAACAGTTCCCAATAATGTTATATTCAAATAACTCCTTGCCTGCTCATAGGACTCTTTCGGTGTTTGAATAAGCTTAAGGATAATATCCGACATCAGCATCATAACTACAGTGACAACAATTGATGTAATAAGAAGGAATGTAATAAGCGTTCTTATGGATTCATCCATACTTTTTCTGTCTCCCGAACCTAGGTATTGAGCGATAACAACCGTTCCGCCAACGCTTAAACCTACGGCTATATTGGTTATTAAAAAAGTAACCTGTCCGCCTATATTAACACCTGATATTCCTTCAGTACCCACAAAGTTCCCGACTATCAACATATCAGCAACATTGTAAAGCGTTTGTATAAAATTTGAAAGTATAAAAGGCAATGCAAACATTATAAGTTGTAATGCAACATTTCCTTTTGTCAGATTATTTTCAACAGTTTGTTTCTTCATTTGTATCTCCCCAACAAAATAGTATTATTTAAATTTTTCAATACATAATCAGTTTAGTGATATGCATAGTTCAATTAATTTTTAATTTATATATCCATGAGCAAATACATTCAAGGTATTCCGGGTTTTCAGACAATAATTCTATATTCATATTTTCTATCCTTTCGTTATTGAATTTGTCGTGTTACTATATTATAATACTTTAGAAACATTATACAACAATTTTGTTGCCAAGCAATCAAACCAACAAATATACTTGCATAACTTTTTTTGCATGATTTTTTCCAGTTTAATGCATAATATGTGAGTAGTATATATAATCGTAGCTCATTCATTATTTCGTACTACATAATAATAATACACAAAAACGTTATTGCAAATGTAAAGGAGGAAAATGTAAATGGATTTTAAATATTTGACATATTTGCTGAATGAAAAAAAGTACCAGGAATTAAAGTTGGAGTTACAAGATTCTGAAGTGGCAGACATTGCTGAATTTATGGATAATTTAGAGAAAAAGCAGGCTTTTTTATTTTTCAGACTTTTGCCAAAGGAAATGGCGGCTGACGTATTCTCATACCTTTCTACCGAAAAACAAGCTGAAATATCAGACTTGGTAAAAGAAGAAGAATTACGCAATATACTAAACGATCTATACTTTGACGACAAATTGGATCTTTTAGAAGAAATGCCTGCAAATGTAGTAAAAAAGATATTAAAAAACACTCCTATTTTTGAGCGCAAATTAATTAATCAGTTTCTTAAATACCCTCAGAATTCTGCAGGTAGCATAATGACAATAGAATATGTTGACTTGAAGAAGGAAATGCTTGTTGAGGAGTCAATTGAAAGAATAAGAAAAACTGCACCTGACAAGGAAACCATCTACACTTGCTATGTGGTTGATTCAGAAAGGCACTTAGAAGGCACGCTCTCTTTAAAAGACCTGGTATTGGCTCATAAAGACACAAAAGTCAAAGACATAATGCGTAAGGAACCAATATTTGCAAATACACATGATGATCAGGAATATGTTGCAGATATATTTAAAAAATATGATTTTCTGGCATTGCCTATTGTAGACAATGAAAAAAGACTTGTCGGTATTGTAACAATTGATGATATTGTTGATGTAATTGAAGAGGAAAACACTGAAGACTTTTATAAAATGGCAGCCATAGAACCAACTCAAGAAGAGTACATCCATGCCGGAATTTTCACCCTTGCCCGCAAGAGAATTGTTTGGCTTTTGGTACTTATGTTTTCTGCTACTTTTACAGGCTATATAATCAGGAGCTATGAAGATACTCTGCAATCTGTTGTTGCACTTGCTGCATTTATCCCCATGCTGATGGATACCGGCGGAAATGCTGGTTCACAGGCTTCCACACTTGTAATCAGAAGTATTGTTCTTGGAGAAGTAGCATTTAAAGATATCCTTAGAGTTATTTGGAAGGAATTTAGAGTAAGTTCTTTAGTGGGCATTGTATTAGCTGTACTGAACTTTTTAAGAATATATTTTCTTGAGGGTTACCCTTTTCCCATTGCTTTGACCGTTTCAGCAACCCTTATATTTACTGTAATCATTGCAAAGGTTGTTGGTGGGATGTTGCCGATTTTCGCTAATAAACTAAAGCTTGATCCTGCTATTATGGCAAGTCCCTTAATTACAACAATTGTAGATGTACTTACTTTAATTATTTATTTCTATTTTGCAACACTGTTTATTGACATTGGTTAATAAACAGTGTTGCAAAAACGCAATGCAATTGTAAGTTTAGGTCATTAATGTAATAGCCCCCTATTTTGCTAGATGGTAGAACTTAACTTCTGTTACACCACTTCCAACTCTCCAACTATTACTATCTTGATTATGAAGGGTTCTTATGATTTAATGTACTCTTTTTCTATCTACAAATAACTTATGTTTTAGCAAATCCGCTAATTCTGTAACTAAATCATTCATAAAATTAGTAATTATTATGCTTTTGTCTAATTACTAACTTTACCTATGCTAGAATTCACATTTTTTACAATTTCGATAAAAATCA
>CAYPCH010000158.1:0-5364 GCA_964409165.1 uncultured Oscillospiraceae bacterium
ATCTTAATCTCAATCTACATTCACATCCGCCAATCTTGACAAAATTGCATTGCTTCTTTCTATAAATCTTGTCATTGCATCCGCCTCTAACTGCTTATGGCTCATTGAAGCAAGGTCATAAATATGTTCACATATAAGCTTGACATCATCCTTTTTGTCTTCCCTTTCATAAAGCTTGAGTACAGATTTGATTAAACTGTTGTTTGTATTGAGTACCAAAGTCTCTTCATTTCCAAACATTCCGGGGAAATTCATAGCACCCCCATACATTTTACTCATTTCCTGCATTCTTCTCGACTGTTCTGAAAGAAGAATAATTCCAGGTACAGATACTGTCTTTAAAGCTTCCACCTGAATTTTAAGATTCTCATTACCGAGATTCTCCTTAAACAGCTTGCCAAGCTTTTCCTCTTTCTCTTTATGCACACCTTCATCCTCTTTGTTTTCCGCATCCTTCAGACTCTCCCCGATATCTGAGTCTATCCGCAGAAACTTGACATCATTTTCATGCATTTCAAGGTTCTGAATAAAGTGATTGTCTATTATGGTAGACAAAACTATTGCTTCCATACCATTTTCCTTAAACATTTTAACATATTGAGCCTGTTGTTTCTCATCACTCACATAGAAAACCTTATTCTCATGCTTGTCCTTGTTGCGCTCAAGATAATCCTTCAACGTAATATATTCCCCGTTAATGGTCTTATATACGACAATATCTTTTACTCTCTCGTAGAACTTGTTTTCCTTTATACATCCATACTTCACAAACGGATTTATATCGTCCCAGAACTTGTTGAAATTATCCCTTTCGTTTTCAAAAAGCGTGGTCAGCTTATCAGCTACCTTCTTTGTAATATGTGTTGATATCTTGTTAACATATCCATCATTCTGTAGAAAGCTTCTTGACACATTTAGCGGTAAATCAGGGCAGTCGATGGTTCCCTTCAATAGCATAAGAAACTCAGGTATTACCTCTTTTATGTTGTCGGCAACAAAAACCTGATTATAGAAAAGCTTTATCTGCCCCTCCATTGTTTCAAATTCATGCTTTAATTTCGGGAAATATAATATCCCTTTAAGATTGAACGGATAATCCATGTTCAGATGTATCCAGAAAAGAGGCTCGTTAAAGTCAAAGAACACCTTCTTGTAAAATTCTTTGTAGTCTTCATCAGTACAATCCTTTGGATTCTTAAGCCACAATGGATTGGTATCGTTTAATGACTTTGGCTCGGACACTTCATTCTCGCCATCTTTATCGTCCTTCTTATCCTTCTTATCCTTGTTTTCTTCCTTGTTATTTGCATCTTCTAAATACAATTCATAGGGAAGAAACGAAAAATATTTTACAAGAACTTCTCTCATCTTGTATTCATCGAGGTATTCATTACTGTCATCAGAAATGTACAACGTTACTGTAGTACCTCTCTGAGTCCTGTCAGACCTATCCATTTCGTACTCGGTACCTCCTGAGCTTACCCACCTTACCGGTTCTTCATCCTTAATGAATGAAAGAGTATCAATCTGAACCTTATCCGAAACCATAAAAGCGGAATAAAAACCCAAACCGAAATGTCCGATGATCTGTCCCTCGTCAGTCTTGTCCTTATACTTTTCGACAAAGTCCTTTGCACCAGAAAAGGCTATCTGGTTAATATACTTTTTAACTTCTTCACCAGTCATTCCGATTCCGTTGTCAATTATACTTATAGTCTTTTTCTCCTTGTCGACCACCACTTTAATATTATACTTTTCTTCTTTATCAACATCTGCCTCTCCAATAGTTGCAAGCTTCTTAAGCTTACTTATTGCATCACTGGCGTTTGAAACCAGTTCACGTATAAATATGTCCTTTTCGGAATACAACCATTTTTTTATTATTGGAAAAATATTCTCAGTACTTATAGAAATCGTACCGTTCTCATGATTCATAGGAAAAGTCCCCTCCTTATAAGTATATTTAAATGTATCGTTATATATAAACCTAATAATATATTACATTTATAAGTAAAAGCTTGTCAAGATAAATTTAGCACTCATCAACAATGAGTGCTAACAAAAGATTGATTTTTTATACAATATGACCGCCTCATGCATCCACTCTATGTTGTTTAATCGCTTTTTTAAGCAACACGTTCTTTATTAAGTTCTTATACAGAAGAATCACTAAGAGCATGGCTACACTGGTCAATACTATTGTACCGCCGGGTGCAAAGCCTCGGTAATAAGAAACCGTAAGACCTGTAATTACTGCTACAATGCCAAAGACTACAGAATACACGGAAGTTTTTAGGTAGCTGCCTCCTATTTGCATGGCAGTTGCAGCCGGAAGTACCATCAATGACGATATAACCAGTATACCTATAGTTCTGGTTGAAACCGCTATAGTTATTGCCGTAAGCACCACAAACACATAATTTATTGTTTTCACCGGCACCCCGGCAAGCCTTGCAGCTTCCTCGTCAAAAGTTATATAAAATATCTCCTTAAAAAGCAACACCATGGTTATAATAACAGCCAAACTCAGACCTATAACCATATAAAGCTCAAAATCGGTTATTACAACAATACTGCCAAAAAGGAAATTTGTTAAGGACATACCATTCTTTACAAAACCGGATAATACGCCTGCAAGTCCTACACCTGTCGAAAGAATCACAGCAATAGAAATCTCGGTATACTTCGGAAATGCCTTTCTGAGCTTTTCAATACCTATAGCCGCTGTAACAGCAAAAATTGTTGCTCCGAGTACAGGATTTATTCCTGCAATCAAACCAAATTCCACACCAGCCAGAGAATTGTGGGAGAGGGAATCTCCTATCATCGACAGTCTTCTTAACACTATTACAAGCCCTATCGAAGGTGCTGCAATACCTATAAGAATACCGACTATAAAAGCTTTCTGCATAAAAACATAGTTTAAAATAAAGTCATCACCTAAAAAGCCAAGCATCATATAACCTCTCTTTTCGGACAGTTTTTACACTCATGTTTATGTGTGTGAAGATTTACATCATGCCCATACATGTCTGCAAGGCACTTTTCCGAAAAATCTCTTGTATTTTTATGTATTGCTATGCCATCGCCTCCCATACATGCAATCTTGCTCGCATGAACGGTGACAGCCCCAATATCGTGGCTGACCATAACCATAGTTATTCCAAACTCACTGTTCAGTTCTCCCAGCAAACAGTATAAAGCACCTTCTGCTTCCGCATCAATACCTACTGTAGGTTCATCAAGAAACATAATTTCCGGTTTACCTACCAGAACTCTTGCTATAAACACCCTTTGCTGCTGGCCTCCCGACAGGCTCCCAATAAGGGTTTTTTCATACTTTTCCATACCCACAGTTTTCAGAGCATCATGTACCAATTCCCTATACTCGTTCTTCATTCTCTTGAAAAGCCCTATTCTCGAAAACAGATTTGCTCCAACCACTTCTTCAACAGTTGCTGGAAAACTTTTATTGAATGAATTAGCCTTCTGCGGTATATAACCGATTTTATTCCACATGTTGAACTTCTCTATACTTTTACCAAGAATTCTTATTTCTCCGCTTTGCGGTTTTATAGTTTTAAGAATAAGCTTTATAAGAGTACTTTTCCCTGACCCATTTGGACCTATTACTCCTACGAAATCTCCTTTTTCTACCCAGAAATTCAAATTCTCAAACACAGGTTTTTTATTGTAGCCAAAGCATAAATCTTTTACTTCTATTACCTTCTCCATAAAGAATTACCACCTTTTATTCGACAAAAGATTTGTTTAAAGCATCAAGATTGTTGCGCATTACAGAAAAATACTCCCTGCCAGCATTTATATCCTCCTGAGTAAGTCCCTCCAATGGATTCAAAACATCTGTCCCAACTCCAATCTCCTCTGCTATGGTATTTGCAACCTTAGGGCTTATAAGCCCTTCAAAGAATATCACCTTTACATTATTGTCTCTGGCAAACCTTACTATCTCTGCCATCCGTGCCGGAGATGGCTCCAACTCTGCATTAAGCCCTCCAATAGCAACCTGATTAAGTCCATAGGCTTCACACAAATATCCGAATGCTTTATGGGAAACAATTACGCTTCTTCCTGAATGTGGAGATAATGTATTTTTAAACTCACTGTCAAGCTCCATAAGCTTTGCTGCATTTTCATTGTAGTTTTCTTCATAATAATCCTTGTTTGTTGGATCAACTTTTACAAAAGCATTTTTGATTGCCTCCATTTGCTTTTTTGCATAAAGAGGGTTAAGCCATACATGAGGATCATACTCAAGCCCTTCGTGTCCGTGGCTTTCTTCATGTTCATGGCTATTGTCGTGTTCATGGCTATTTCCATGTTTATCTTCATTCTCCAAAAGTTTTATGTCTTTTGCCGCTTCAACCACGACAAGTTTTTTATTGCTTACAGTGTTTACAATCTTTTCAACCCATGTTTCAATTCCTGCTCCGTTATAAATAAAAACATCTGCCTTCTCAATAATTACTATGTCTTTAGGCGATGGCTCCCAATGGTGAGGTTCAGTGCCTGTAGGTACAAGGCTCACAAGCTTTATTTTATCCCCACCGATTTTTTCTGCAAAATCATACATGGTATAGAAACTCGTACAAACAGATATTCTGCTATCCTCTCCAATCTGTTTATCTGCATCTACCTTATCTGTGCAACCTGTTGCTGATATCAATATAATAACAACTAGAATTGCAGTTATAAAAGTCCTTTTCATTATCTTCCTCCATTATTTATAAGTAATTAATCACAAAAATTGTTCTACCCTTCAATATGAATTATATCCTATCATGGTAAAATTTAACCATAATAATTTTAAATGCAAACAGTTTGCATTTAAAATTATTATATATTTGTTACCTGCCATAAGTCAACAGTTTTAAAAATTAGTCTTCAGACAGACAAAAGCTTAATCATTTTTGCACTTGGGACAAAGACCGTACAGTTCAAGTTTGTGTCCTGTTATATCGAAATTGGTTTTTTCTCGAACATCCTTTTGCAGTTTTTCCATGGGACACTCATCTATTGCCACAGAATGGTGGCAGTTGGTGCAGATAAGATGATGGCGGTGACCGTTAATAGATATCTCATATTTCGCTTTACCGCCACCTGTAATGCTTTTTTCCACCAAGTTCTTGCTTTCCATTAACTCAAGATTCCTATATACCGTTGAAAGATTGACCGATGTACCAATCTCTTTTATTTTAAGGAAAATATCCTCTGCGGACATAGGTATTTCTGTGTTTTCCAAAACCTCTACAATTGCTTGCCTTGATTTTGTATTTTTACACCCCGTGCGGGTCAATATATTGTCTTCTCCAAGTCTTTTATCCATTTATGATCATCCTTAAA
>CAYPCH010000159.1:0-5267 GCA_964409165.1 uncultured Oscillospiraceae bacterium
CTTAACTTGTGAGCAACCAGAGCCTCAAAATACTATAAGTGGGAAAGTTGAGTATTTTAGTTAACACTATTTTTTTTGTTTTCCGTATTAAATTAATAAGTCTTAATTAATGCCATTAATATAATACTCAGCAAACAATATACTGCTAACAAAACTTTTCGGTATTTTTCGCGGTATTAACATAACATTCCAACACTTCAGACAATGATTGAGCTATTCTGTCTCTGGTAAAATTATTTAACACATATAACATGCCTTTTGATGACATTTCCTTTGCTACATCCGGATTGTTGTACAGGTAAAGAATTGCCTCTTTTAGAGCTTCACTATCTCCAGGGTCAACAACAATACCACCCCTGCTTTCTCTCAGAATTTCAGCCGATTCTCCATCTGCACTTAACAGCACTGGACAGCCACCTCCTAAAGCTTCAAGCATTTTAGTTGGTACACTGTCCTTAAGATTCTTATTCTTAAGAGGCACAATACTTGCACCGGCATATTTCAGAAATGTTAATATTTTTTCATAGGGTTGAGCTCCTATAAACTTAATGCTATTTAGCCCTAGTATTTCAGCTTTTTTTTCAAGAGCCTTTTTTTCAAAACCATCACCAATAATAAGAAAATGTATTTTTTCGTATTCTTTAAGCTTTGTTGCAGTATCAATAATAATATCCAACCCTTGAGCCAATCCTACAACACCTGTGTATATGAGTGTAAAGTTTTCCTCGAGGCGGTATCGCTGCACTAAATTGACATCTGTGGGCAAATCTAAAAACTCTCTGTCAAAACCATTACTAATTACCTCAACTTTATCAGGTGAAATGCCTTTTAGAATCAGTTTTTCCTTTTTCCCTTTTGTAACTACAGTAATGAGTCTGGCCTTAGCATATAAAAACCGGGATAAATTATTTAAAACCTTAAATGTGAAAGAACTATCTGACATCTCGCCCATTTCTGATGCAATGTCCGGCCATATATCCCGCACATCAAAAACTAAAGGTATTTTTTTCAGCCGACTTATTATATAACCTGATATACCTATAAAAACAGGTGGTGAACTTACTATTATCAAATCATATTTTTTGTCATTAAATGCAAAGAAAGAAGAGGACAGCATAAAACTTACATAATTGAGCAAACGCGTTAGAGCGTTTTTTTTGGGAGAGGAAAAAACATAATATCTATAAACTTTGATTTTTCCAATTAACTCTTCCATATATAATTTACCTTTGTAACTTTCGTGCTTGATTCCAGAAGGATAATTCGGGAAACCTGATACAACTCCAACTTCATGTCCTAAGTCAGAAAGATTATTGGCAAGACCAAATATTCTTTTTGCTGCCGCACCAATTTCAGGGACGAAAAAATGAGTCAGGAATAAAATACGCAAAACGGTTCACTCCCCAATTTATAAAAACATAATAACAAGACAAACTCAAGTCATATATATGTATAATTAAATAAAATAAACAATCAAGCAAAACCTATGTCTGATAAATGGGTATAAGTATATCCAATGTTAATTATAATACACATTAATAAAAATTACCATATAATTTTAAGAATTTTTTGTAAAATTTTTCAACAAAAAACGACAATTATAGACATTGTAAATTTTGCTATAATGTAGATTAGTATTTGGGTCTTTGACAGTTGAATAAATTTCCCCCTAATATATTTTATATATTATTGCAGCCGTTTCTGCTCTTGTTATGTTTTTTAAAGGAAAAAGTGTTTTATTAGCATCCCCTGTTATTATTTCTTCTTTAACCAGGAAAGCAATACTCACTAGGGCATAGTCAGAAATGTCAGAAGCGTCCTTGAATTTTTCCAGCTCTGATGTATTGATATCTTCGATATTTAAACCAGTAGTTTTAAGTGCATTGTGTACAATCACCATCAAATCTTGCCTCCTTATAGGAGTTTCAGGATTAAATTTATTATCTCCAACTCCAGATATAATGTTAAGCTTTTTCGCAATTCCCACAGCTTTATAATAATATTTTTCCTTTGAAACATCTGAAAAGTTCCCAGAAAAACCCACATCCAATCCTAAAGCCTTTATTATTAGTACAACTGCATCTGCCCTTTTTATTTTTTCTCCAGGGCTGTAAGTAGTAGCAGATGTCCCGGTGATTATACCCATAGATGCAAGGGTATTTATTTGATTTTCAGCCCATTCATAGCCCGCTATGTCTTTAAATTTTATAGTATTATCAGTGACATGAGGATCTTCAGTTATTTTATGATTTATGTCTAATGGACGACTCAATATTAAAAAGGCACCAAATTCCTTTGAAGTATGTTTAAGATTTGTATCAATATTGCTGTTAGGTTGCTGACATTTAGTTAAATTCATAGGTATATCCAGTAATGACCCATTATATGTACCAGTTAATATAGGGCTATCAAAAATGTTTTGCACATCATAAATGTAATACTCGGAGCCTTTTTCTAAGACGTGGGATACATCTATTTTTTGATAATCACTTTCCAAATAATTATATACTACAACATTTGCCCGACCCTTTTCATATTTGTTTGCCCATACAGAAACTAAATTTTTATCAGGTAAACCTTTTGAAAAAGTACTCTCACTGTCACTCCTTGTAAAACCCCTCCATATGGAAAAATCCCCTGAATTTGAATCACCGTCCTGCTTAATGTGCTTAAACAATGTTGAATCAGTGCCGTAATAACGGTTGTTATTAAATACATATTTGTCAAAATCACTTTCGACAGGAACCGTACACGAAACAGCCGTTGACTTTCCTTTATTTGCAATAGTATTACCAACAAAGGTTATTTTGTTGAATCTAAGAAAATTAAAAGAAATTCCACTTCTAAAAGAATAGTTGTTTTCAAGGGTACAATCAATATTTGTATTGCTATAGCCTAATTGGTAATTTTTACCCGCAGAGTCGGTCCACATATACGCATAATTATCTTTAAAATAAACATTGTTATAAGGCTGCATTCCACCCACAAGGTAATTGCTTTTATACGCACTATTAAGACTTAAACATCCATTGTTAAAGCTTATATTTCTCTGTATATCAAAACCTGATTGATAATTTCTTTTAGGATTGTTACTCTCACCAGTAAAATAAGCGTGAAGACCAAAACTTACACTGTTAAATATAAAATTATCATGTATTAACTTTGTACCATCAAGATTTTGGGCATATATGTTGTGACCAGTTCCTCTTTCTCTAGACTTCTCATAGTAGCCGTTATTAAAAATCAAACAACCGTAAAGTTCTGAATTAACTGCCAGATTCCAAAAACCACATCCTACACCGATGTTATCATAAATAAAACAGTTTATTAATTTTGAATTTGCAGCAGAAAAGTCCAATCCACTATTAGTTTGTATATCTGAGATGTCAGATGTATAAGAAATCCTATTTTTATTGCTATTTGTAAAGTGAAAATCCTTAAAGATTACCCATTCCCCAGTTACATTCAGAATTGAGTTTCCATTTGAATTATGCTTGCCGTCAAATATAACCTTTTCATTATTATATGGCATAATAGTAATAGGATTGTTACTATTCCCTTTTAAATTGCATACAAAGCTTTTGCCACCAATTGAAGACGTATCATAAGTTCCTTCTCTCAAATATAGTGTATCGCCAGGTTGTACACGCTTACTTGTAAAGGCAGTATTCAAGTCCCAGGGATTATCAAATGAGCCGTTACCATCAGGACTTCCATTTGTAGATGCGTATTTATATGTACTTGAAGAAAGTGAATGTCCGGGCATAAGAAAGAAGAGCATAAGAATTATAAAAGTGCATATACTTAGTTTGAATTTCATACTCATAACCTCCATCTAATTACGTTAACATCTTAGATTCTATATATAGTACTTTCCCTCAATTCTGACCATCGCTTTACCACCAAACAGGATATATTCTTCCAGTTTCTTTATTTTTACGGTGTTATATGGGAAGCGGTCTCCCCCCTGTTCAATTGAGGTATATGAACCATTCCACAAACCGTGTTTCAACATATAGTAACCAAAAGCGCTATTGCCAGAACCGGTTGCCGGATCTTCCAAATAACCAAATTTGGGAGCAAATACTCTCGCGTGGGCAATATGATGTTCAGAAGCTGTCGTCATCGTGAAAATTAGAATAATATCAATCCCGTTATCCAGACAGAATTCCTTCAGACAAGCCTCATTCGGATATAATGACACCTCTGCATCCAGACTACTGATAGGTACTATCAGCGTCCTTAATCCGGCATCGATAAAATCCATCTGATATCGGTTATAAATAATATCTTCAGACATAGACATAGCCTTTGCCACCTCGCTTCTTGTAACAGGAAGTGTCAGGTATTCTGCCTTCGGAGCTGTTATGTAGATTGCATCCTCATCATCGATAGAATTGAACACTGTCAAAAAACCCTTTTTATTGGTTTCTATAATTAATTCTTTTTTATCACAATATTTCTTATTGTTCTTAATCAAATCATACATGGCTGCAATCGTACCATGACCACAAAAATCAACCTCGCACTCAGAAGAATAGTATATGAGCTTAACATCTGCATTCTGTGAATCCGAACAAAAAACGACCTCCGATACAAATCCGGCATGCTCTTTTCCTACACCAAGCATTTCTTCGTCGCTTAGTGTGTCCTTACCAAGATAGAGATAGGAAGCCGGATTTCCTTTTGAATTTTCTGATGTAAATGCATTGACTTTTTTATAAAGATACGTTTTCATAGTTGGTCTCCTTAAACATTTTCTGTTTCTTCAATACCGTCTTGACGTCTGTCATTACCACCCTTACTGTTCTAATCCGTATTTAGCTTCTTTTCAGGCATAAATTGGTGTCATGTGGTTTGCCTGCATAGAATACAGTTTCTCGCCGATCAGAGAGAAATAAGCTCCTCCACCTTAATCCTACTTATCATGTTTCATTTTGGCACATCAATTTTGTTTGTTCCATTACTATATCCACAGCCTTTGGAGTCTTATCCGGTGGGTACCCATACTTTTTAAGCAGGCGTTTAATTGTCATTTTCATTTTCGCCTGAGCACTGTCACGGATTGCCCAGTCAATACTAATGTTATTTTTTATTGCTGTGGTTAAATCTCGTGCAATTTGTACCAAAATTTCATCTCCCATAACATCTCGTGCAGATTCATTTTCTGCCAACACATCGTAAAAAGCCAGTTTATCAGGGGTCAATCCTGTACGAAGCTGCTGAAAAATCAAGCAAATTTCGTGTGAAAAGTTTTGGTTTAGCTT
>CAYPCH010000160.1:0-2344 GCA_964409165.1 uncultured Oscillospiraceae bacterium
GAGTAGTTATAATGGTTACAGCGGTGAAAAGAGTGTGCTATCAGGTGCAAATATTAAATATATCCTCGGAATGTTTGCAAAGGACCGGAAAATGGCTATAAAACTATTTAAGGAGTTTTCAGGTTTGGAAGGCAGGGAAGACTTTATGGATGTTGAAATTGATGGTGAAAAGGAAAACAGGGAGATAAAAGGGGTTATGGCCTCAAGAAAAGTTGTCGATGAAATCCTCAAATCAAGAGGGTTGAAATTGGAGCATTTGCGATTGAAGCCATATAATGAAACAAGGAATGAGATAATTTCATTGTTAAGAAGAAAATCGGATTTGTCTATACGTCAGATAGCAGAATTACTTGAAATTAACAGGGGAACTGTTCAAAGGATAAAATAAAAACCGTTTGTGTCAGGTGCAGTGACAAAGAACCGTCCCCTGTCACCCCATGTCACCTAAGAGGGTATCCAACGATGGGAAACCCTCTTTTTTACTGTTTACACATTATAAAGTCTTTAATTTCTTTATTTTGAACTGAATCTTACTCTATAAGGGAATCTGACTTGTGAGCCAGATGTTTCATCAAAGGCACTTGTGGGAATCATTGTTTTCGGAACAGCGGTTACCACAAGGTACAATGTTTCAGTGTTCTGATTAATGGTTATTGAGCCTTGACCGGTACTCCAGAGGGGTGAATATGCTGTTTTACCAGCTTTGTCAACAGCTACAAGGCAAAGCTGAAAATCGCCGTCAGTTCTTTGAGAAGAAAGTGCCTGGAAATCTGCTGTAATGGTTTTGGTTCCAGTCATATCTATTGAATACAGGCTTGCTGTAACCGGTATAATATTAATACCGCTCTGCATTGGTGCATGACTGTCAGGTACATTCCACCATCCACTATCGGAAGATTTATTCAAAGTAGTGAGAACTTTTTCCCTTGTTTTTGCATTCGAGATCTGGCTTTTAAATCTAGTTCTGTAGATATTTAATAATTTATTATATTTATCAGCCGGATAGTTATTTGGATTTAGAAAGTCCTGTGTTGCCATACGCTTTGCAAAATTTCCAAGGATAGTCTTCATTGGTAAATTTGCAACTCTTGCAATATTATCAAAAGGATACTCATTTTTATTTGCTTGCTGTATCATTTTTACTATAAAACCCTTGCCGAGGCCCGGGAGATTGTCGGGGTTTTCCTCAAGGTATTGCAAAAATGGCCAGTATTGATAATAATCGTTTATATTAGGATGACAATTTGAGAGGTTCTCATAAAAGCCAGGGAAATATTCTGACTGCGGAGAATAATTTTTGCCGTTATAGCTGTAATAATCACTTGCCATGTAGCGTTCTGAAAACCAGTTTGCAACACTTTCCCACCAAGGACCGGTTATTGTCTGATCAATCCATGATTTCAAGTGATAATGTATAACATGCCCATATTCATGAGCTGTAACAGTGCTTGGAGGGTCAACCCTCATTCCTTCGGGGCAAATGACCATAAACCCCATACCTTTGGCATCGGAACCCATATGAGCATTCCAATCACCAGTGTTGTAATTTTTAAGACCGGTATTGGCTATATATAGATTGGTTTTCCGTTTTGTATCGGCATAAGCTTTATGTATGGATATTCCGGGGTCAGGGATACCAAGTTCCTTTATATAGCATTCACGGATTGCCTCAAGGTTTTTGAGGTTTCCGTTAACAAATTCTTGTGTTATATTACCGCTGTTTCCCCATACAATCTGAAAATGTTCTGATGTAGCCCTGTTTATTGATGAGTCGTTCATAGAATAAAGCTCATCGTAGGCAATATAGATGGCTTGTTGTGTCGGAGATACTGTTGTCACAGGTGTATGTGTTGGAGTTGGAGTAACTGAAGGTTCTGGAGATAGGGGTGGTATAACAATAGTCCCCAATAAAACTCTCTTAAGCATTGCATAATCGGTAGAATTAACAACATTGTCATTATTAAGATCAGCAGCCTTTAAATCGATATTTGTAGATGCTTCCAAGAGGTACCTTTTAAGTATTGCGTAATCTGTAGAATTAACACTTGAGTCATTATTGACATCACCGGGTAAAACATTTGCAGCGGACGCATAGGGTAATAAAACACCTGAAACAATTGATGTAACTAAACAAAGTACTACAAGATAGCAGGACATGCAGGTCTTTAAGCTTCTTTTCATAATTTACCTCCCCTTTACAACTGACATTAATTAATAAATCAAAGAAGTAGCACATGTAAATAACCATAATTAATGAAAATTATAGAAATTCTATATTACTATTGTACACCATGCAGTTATAAATTAAAATAGGAGGCGAGATGAAAAGGAGACTGGATATCTG
>CAYPCH010000160.1:2444-5024 GCA_964409165.1 uncultured Oscillospiraceae bacterium
CCATGCAGTTATAAATTAAAATAGGAGGCGAGATGAAAAGGAGACTGGATATCTGAATATATCAGAAAACTGACAACTTATTTCTACAACTTATTTCCACAACTTATTTCCATAGGAATACTCAAGGAATACTCAAGGCTTACTCATATAAATATAAATAAGTATGAGGAATGTTAATCAATCCCATGGTATCCTATGTAATTATCTATATGAAAATACACTTGATTTATGTTATACTGGTTTTTATCTGAATACTATTGTAAAAAAGGTGGGTTGTCCGTATTGTTGTACGTAATCAAGTTTTTTTACCAGACTTTTTTATTACCTCCCGGAATAATAATTGTACTGGTTTTGTTACTTTCAATATTCCTATATAGAAAGCACAACTATAAAATGTCTCGCGTCTGTGTTGCAATATCGGTGTTATTGTATATTGTATCTATGCCCATAGTGGGAGATGCTTTAATACGTGGATTGGAAAGCAGGCACACTCCGCCATCAAAGGTTGAAGGAGATGTTATAATTATGCTTGGTGCGGGGACTACTGTCGATACACCTAATGTCAGTTCAACAGGGCATCTTACCGGATATGCGGCAAATCGTTTGTTAACATGCGTGCAGCTTCATCGTGTCCTGAATGTTCCTATTATTATATCTGGCGGAGCAGTTTATGAAAACAGCAGTTCTGAGGCTGAAATAGCAAGGGAAATTTTGCTTGACCTTGGAGTTGAGGATGATAAAATCATACTGGAAAAAAGAAGCTTAAACACCACACAGAATGCAATGTATTCAAAACAGATAGTTGAGAGCTATGATTATAAACGGCCTATAATTGTTACATCTGCGTTTCATATAGACAGGGCATTAAGGCAGTTTGACAAGGCAGGTCTGACTGTTACACCGTATCCTACAGATTATCAGACTACTGTAGATTTTATATTTAGCGTGTCATTATTTATCCCTTCTGCGGATGCACTAACGAATGTTAATCTGGCATTAAAAGAATATATTGGAATTCTTGCGTCACAATGGTATTGATGTAATCTATTTTATAACGCATACGCTATAAGAAATACGTTTTTAGTATAAAAGTTTTCTAAAAAAACCATTTAAGTAGAATTATTATATTAATCACGAAAATGGCTCTGCATTGAAAAAGTTAATTTTCTGTGATGTTACATTAATGAAATTGAATTGCGATGTAAAATCTTTATAGCATTCAATATAGATGAAAATGAAAGCAAATTGGCGAATGGATGCTTGGTTGACAAAAAGGTGCATTAAGGTGCAATATAGATAAATTTTATTTCCACGTTATGGATGGCTATTTATTCAAAAGTATATATTTATGTTTTGCCGGGATTATGGTATTATATAAATTGGACGAGTGGCAAAGTATAAAAATTAAAAGGAATATAAGTGGAGGGGGATTAAGTGAAAAAGGTAATTATTTTAGCAATGCTTTTATCTGTAATGCTTATTGGCTGTTCTGATTCTAGCAATAATGATCCGAGAAAGCCAAATATCAAGGAAAATAAGGTGGCAACAAAAGAATTAACCGACAATTACCAAATAGAAAGCAAAACTGAGGAGACACCTACCGGTGAAGAAACATCAACGCTTATTTATCCTGTTGTATCCGGTTTGGATAAGAATGTACAAGATAAAGTAAATGAGTGGATTGAGTTTAAAATCTCAGCTTACAGGAATTTAATCAATGAGATGAAAGATTTGGGTGAACCTCAAGAAGTTTGGTATGAAGCTACTTACAAGTCAAAAGAGATTCTAAGTATCAAGCTGTATTCTGAATCGGATATGGTAGATTTTAAGGATGTACTGATTGATTCTCTTAATTTTGACTTAAAGTATGGAAATCCTTATGAATTGAAAGATGTTATGAAATCAGGTTTTGAAAATAAGCTGACTCCAATAATGGCAGAAAAGATTAAAGAAAAAAATGTTCAATTAAAAGAAGAGTTTAAAGGTGGAGATGCCAGCAGAGGCTTCTATTTTACGGATAATGCATTGGTAGTTTATTATCAGTACCCTGCTTACGTCGACATAACGTTTGGTCCGCTTGAAATTGAAATACCTTATGATGAAATAAAGGATATACTAAAAGACGGAATAGTTGTCGGCAAGTAGTCAAGTAACATAATGGATGATTAAAACATATAAGTTGAAAAATAAAGCCTTTTGGGGCTTTATTTTTATTAAGTCTCTTGAAGTAAAATGAAAAAGGAAAAATTAAGTGTTAAAATTTCCTCTTGATTTTTTATTAGGCTCTATGGTATACTTATTTAGCATTAAAGCTTGATTTATTATTAAGTGAATATTATTATGGAGAGATGGCTGAGCTGGTCTAAGGCGCACGACTGGAAATCGTGTGAACGCTAATACCGTTCCGAGAGTTCGAATCTCTCTCTCTCCGCCACTACAGTATCAAGCGTTCCGAGGTTTTCGGAACGCTTTTTACATTCCCTATAATCCACACGATTTTTTAACAAAAAATGAAAGGTCGTGTGCATACAAAGCTGCTGAAAAAGTCATCCGCATGACAACCCCAAAAGAATCTAAATA
>CAYPCH010000161.1:0-4810 GCA_964409165.1 uncultured Oscillospiraceae bacterium
AATTCACTCTTAGGATTGGAGAAGGCGTAACTTTCAATGACATAATATTATCTGTAGAACCGACTGTAAATTCCGGACTAGTAGAAGATTCGGTTTTACACGAACACATTAGAAAAACAGGTAGAATAACAACAAAAAGAGCGACGTAAAATCCATTATTTAATCCTTTTTTGATAATCCTCGGTAAAATAATCATAGAATTCACCCCTTTTTCTTACACTGCATATATTTACAATACACTGTCAATAAGGTATTGTAAATTAACATGATATAATTTTGCTTTTATCTTATCTCTTTTCTTTAAAAGCGTCAAACATTTCTTGGTATATATCGGCTTTATTTGTATATCGCTCAAAATACTATAAATGGACAAGTTGAGTATATAAGTAAAAAGCAAGCATGTGAGTCTCTCAAATCTTAATTTTCTAAATTCTCTGCCAAAGGTTTATGTGTAAATAATCGAAAGAATTTTTATATTTTTCTATTAAATTCGGTATAAAAGTATGTTAGAATTGTTTTGCAACTTGTATGATGATTAAGGGGGGAAAATATGGACATTGAGAAAGGCAATCGTAAAAAACTCAAAATTTCAAAATTAAGTATAACTTCAGCTGTATTGCTGGTAGTCAGTCAAATAACTGTGGTTTTTCAAAATATGCCGAATACTTTACAGCCGTTGATAATGAATTTACGCTTTTTGTTGCTGTTAGCTTCGCTTATATTGGCGATTATTGATATAAATAAGAAAAACCGGATGAAGACACTGTCAATAGTTATGGCTATCTTTAGCAGCATTCCAATAATTACGTCTTTGCTGTTTTATGTGACAACACTGATATATGGTCCGTAACATAGTAGAAGTTTCGGGGGAGGATAAAGCTTTTTATGAATAATAAATTGTCAGATGCATGTGCAATTGAGGTGAAATCAAAAGAAGATATTATTTTAACGGCAGAACTTGCAAAAGCAATATGGGAAGAGCATTATACCCCTATGATAGGAAGCGCACAGGTCAAATATATGATTGAAAACTTTCAGAGTGAGGTTGCAATATCCAAAAGTATTAAAGATGATTGCAATTATTACATTATCTGGCTCGACGGCAGTGCTGTCGGCTATTTTGCAATTAAGCTGAATGAGCCTCTAGGTAAAATTTTTTTAAGCAAACTTTATGTTAAATTGGATTCAAGAAGAAAAGGTCTTGCCTCAATGGCAATAGAGAGAATTAAAGAAATTGCAAAAACACATGACTTGAAATTCATATGGCTTACAGTCAACAAAAACAATACAAATTCAATAAAAGCATATGAGAAATTTGGATTAAAAAAGGTTAAGAGCATTATAACACCTATAGGTTCAGGTTTTGTTATGGATGATTATATTATGGAACTTGATATGAATGATGAAAACATAATATAAGAACATAATAATCCAAATTGAGTTCTATTATGAACTTTAAAATAAACTATATGTGGCTACAATAAGGGATGAATATATGAAGGCGAAAAACATCTTTTGCATTAGAAATCTAGTTATTTCATTTATAATTTTCATGGCTAAATGTGCCTACAAATCTTTGTATCAGCATAGTATAAAAGGATTGAAGCATACAGCAAGTTCAGCGCGATAGGATTTCACCGCAGGTATAAGACGCAACAGAAGGATCTCTTTCATTGAAACCCTGTCCTCCGCCTGTGAAGCACTCAAAAAGGCTAATAACTCTCGTGTAATTACTACCTCAAGCTCTTTAATCTTATTGCTGTTTTTAAACTTTTTCTCAAATATTTTGAAGTTATTGCAAAGCATAAAAAAAGCATTGGAAAAATCAGCGTAAAGATACAAAGGAGTGTCGTTTTCGCCGTTTAAAAGTTTCCCCGCCAGATATTCCAAAGCTTCTATACCAGTGTCAGTCAATTCAATCATATTCCTCATAGTATCATAATAACGCTCCATATCCATCACCTAATTCTTTATTAGTATAGCCATGTATGCCATAGTATTAAAACCATTCTGCCGCATAAGCTCTCCAATCCCTTTCAAAAACTTGCTGTTGTGTTCCACTGTCTTAGCAAAGGATTGTATAAGCTTTAACACCAATTCCACCGTTAATCCTTTATGGAATCCGGCCATACCTATTAAGTGCATCTTAATAAGGGAATAATGCAAAACCAGCACCATGTATGAATCAAATAAAGATTTCTCTCCGGTAAAGGGAAAAAGATTCTTAAATACATGATTTACAAGATAATTTTCAAGGATATATTCGTGTTCCTTCATAAAGGGTTCATAGTATTCTTTGCATGCATTCTGATACTGTTTTCCTATTTCCTCCACTTGTGCTCCGGCTGTATACCCAACACCACTTAAAAACTCTGTAAAGCACTCCAGATAGCGTTTGCTGTTCACCCCCATGAAGTAACGTCTATCGGCAATTTCTTTCAATAGCTTCATCTGAATATAATTCTGTACAGGAATATCCGAAAGACTTTCACGAAGAGAGCCATCCTGCATAAGATTGGTATATGATGCAATTAACCCGGTAATATCACTTACTCTTTCACTTGAAATACATTCCTGCAATTTTTGATAGAACATTCCCAATATCGTAACTCGTTGGTGCAGAGAATAATTTCTGTCCTGCAATACAGTAATTGTAAAAATGCGCAGTTCCCAAAGATACTTCTGAGGCTTATTATTCAGCTTAAGCTCATGTGTATTAATACTTGCCTTAATAATATTTCTTATATCTGCTGATTCTTCAACCTCGTCAAACTCTATTCCTTCGGTATTTAAAAGGGCGAGTCTTGCCACTTCAGGGCAAGACACAGTAGCAGAACGTTCAAGTACCCCATTTACGATATGGACAACTCGCGGATAGGTAGCACAAACATCTGACAAATAGTCTTCACCGCGTTTTAACTGCATTCTGCACATCATTTTATCATCAAGGAAAGGGCATTTCGAACCTTTCAGAAGCTTAACCTTTGCATATCTTGCTTCACTATGACTCACTGTGCGGTTTCGTGTAACATATTTTTCACATAGAGGCGTCAGTTCCTCATCGCGTATCTTCTTGTATTTCTTATAGGTTTCATGGTCTATATCCACCTTCCAGCCAACACAACAGCTATCTTCGCAAGCTGAACCGGTGCACTTGAAGTCATGCATATACTGTGGAACAAGGATTGGTCGCTTTCTTTCTCCCATAACTCACCTCAAATATATTTGACTTGAAATTATAGTTAGAATATCGGCAACTTGTGAATAAACTTTAACAAAACTCAACTTTCCCACAGTATTTATGGGCTCTTTGCCACTAACGTAGTATTGCTCACCGCGGTCAAAAAGTAAACTTTTTGACCTTAACTTGTGAGCAACCAGAGCCTCAAAATACTATAAGTGGGAAAGTTGAGTTATAATATTAATTATTCTGACCAAATCTAAAATTGTTATATAGCTTCTATTCTCTAATTCCATTTTTCTGAGTATCCTTATTTCTCTTTGCATATAAATACAAAAACATTTAAAATATTGCAACAATCATACCAATACTGCTCATTATTGTCAATAGTGTTGATAAAAGTTTATGAAATTTGTATAAAATAGCTAAATATGCAGTCTTATTTTTTGTATTTTTGACAAAAAAGATATGACGATGGCAATCTTTATCCTTCGCATATCTTTTTTGTGTTAAAGGTGTAAAAGTTTTGTGGGTAATAAAATTTCGTACCCGTCGAACTGGAGCCTTCAATTACCTATCTTATTTCTTCAACCATTCCCCAGTATAATCCGGCTTATCTGGATAACGGATTTTAATATTACCATTATCAAGTTTTTCAAAAACTATGCGCCCATTTTCATAAATAGCTTTCTTAAAGTAATCAGTTGCATTCTTTCGGTCTGTACCCTCAACAAATTCAGCACTTCCTTGTAACTTTACATTGTCTTCTATTTGAATCTCAAACTTTATCCCAATTGGACTGGCACCTAGTATTTCTAATTTCCCTTGTTTTCCTTCATTACCTTTAGAGTAACTTCCTTTTATTGATTCCAAATTTTCCATTCCTTCTTTTGGAATAGCGGAGCCTGCTCCTCCAGATAATGTTGAATCACCTTGCTTACTATCAGATCTATCTAATTTCCAAAACTTTTTATCATTGATTATCAATGCTGGACCGTTAGTGGCAGAATCTTCAGCTATATACTGGATAGTATAATTTGGGTATTCTGCAAACCAAGAAGCAAAATACAAAATATCGTTATTTCTATCTATTCTACATTCACTTGCGTCAAATTGGTGGTTTTTATTTCTATCATTTTTCATATAATAACCACCGATGTATTCAGTCCAAGAAAATGTATAAAATTCAAGTATGCCATTAGAGTAATCTGGAGCACTGTGCCAATACCCTTCATATCGCGGAATTAAATCTTTTACTGTAGCAAGCACTGGCAATTCTTTTCTAAAATTTGGTGTTGGGCGTGGCGTTACGGTTTGTTCAACCTTTGTAGCTGGTTCGTCTGTTGGCGTTGCCTGTGCCTGCTCTGTTGGCTTTGACGTTGAGATTGATTTAACGTTATCACCACAACCACCAAGCATCAAAGCAAGTATAAGTGATATGCAACATATAAGCAAAACATAATTATATTTACCCATACTTTCACTCCTTTTGTGTATTTTGCCAATTATATGCTGTTGTTGCTGTAACGTTCAAGCAATCCTGAGCTTCTTTTAATGTGCTGCTGTATGAACCGGGGACTATTACATCAATATTTATCGGGTCTGATTTGTCCAGTTTGGAACCATATA
>CAYPCH010000162.1:0-4744 GCA_964409165.1 uncultured Oscillospiraceae bacterium
AACTCTTGGGTTAGCGTTGAATTCTGTAGCATTTCATGTCCACAGCCAAGCCGGAAGTTTTAGCACTATATTAAAAAATGGGGAAACTCAAATAATTTTTAAATAATTGTATTAAAACTTATTTAATAATTTTATTACTTTATATATATTTTGTATATTATTGCAGCTAATTCAGCCCTTGAAGCATTACCGCGTGGATTTATCTTATTGCCGCTCCCCATAACTATGCCTTCTTTAACAAGGGTTGCCACACCATCTTTTGCATAGTGTGCTATATCGGCTTTATCTGTAAAATGTTCAAGTACCGCCTCAGTTCCTGTTCCAGAAATTTTTCCTGATATTCTTAATGCATTCATTGTCAGAAGCATCATATCCTGTCTGGTAATTTTTTCTCTCGGATTGAATTTGTTGTTACCTACTCCGGTTGTTACCCCGAGCGCTTTGGCAACGCCCACAAACTGATAGTAATAGGTTGAAGGTTCTACATCATCAAAATTGGAATCAACAGACGCTGTCAGTCCTAATGCCTTCACAAGCAGTATGATGAAGTCAGCTCTTGTTATATCCGCTGATGGTGCAAATGTCGTGTCAGATAAACCATTTATTACTCCTTTTGATGCAAGCACCTCAATTTGCATTTTAGCCCATGCATAAGAACTTATATCATTAAACGTCTTATGCACATATGTTATAAAAAACTTGTCAAAGTTATTTGCTGTAAATGCAACCCTGCCGGCATCGTATTTTCCGCTGGGTACAGGTAAAATCGTTCCGTTATTATCAATATACTTGGCTATAATGTACTGGGAACCCTCTGCTTCTTGTGAAGAAGGCTTATAAGGCATTGAAGCCTTTATCTGTATATCCGGATTGTTCCATGGTATCTGTTTTCCTTCAACCATTAGAAAGAACTCAACTGCTGGTCTGCTTCCTATGGATGCTCTTAACCCGGGATCTAAATTCAACTTGTTTACTTCCCTTATACCTATTGAAACAACTGAGCTGTTTCTTATATCCCCATCATTGCTCCCATACAGCATATTTGCTGGCAATGTTAACGAACCCAAGTCTGTTGTTATCTGTATCCAATGCACAACACTACTTCTGGAAAGAACTTCCCTTGGAAGTCTTTGTATATATGATGTTGCACCTGTAGCTTTTTGAATATTCAAGTTTACCATCTTCACATTTCCTTGAGCTTGTGCAAGTGCATTGTTTATAACATTTGAGCTTATATCTGAATTTGCTTCTTTGGTTATACTATCATAATCAGATTTTACATCAACCTCAACAGATGCTGTTTGGTCATATCCGGGAACAACAACAGGAGTCGGATTAACCGGACGCGGTGTCGCTGTTACCGACGGATATACAGGTGTAGATACAGGTGTATATACAGGTATAGATGCAGGTGTAGATGTCGGCAACGGTGTAGGATCTGATGCCTGCATTGAAGGATTTACTACAGGAGGCTGAACTACAGAATAGCCTGTGCTTATCTTATTCATATCCCAGTCATATAATAATGTTCCAGTTTTGGCAACAGGCATTGAAGCTGTATTTTCAAACCTGATCTCTGTTCTTTGTGCCTTCAGAACCTTAAACCCTATAACGCCTAATATACCTGTGGTTTCCGGAACACCACTAAGCTTGTATCCTTCCATAAACATATAAACCTTGCTAAAATTTAAAACACCGTCGTTTGTACGGTTGGACGCTGCCGGCAGTACTCCGTAACTCGAATTTACAAGTAACGTTGCACCAGCTGGCATTGTATTGTTGGCAAAAGGTGTCTTTGTTTCAATATCAACTGCCTGCAAAACCTCAGGGTCATACTTTATGTTAATCTGAAAACCTGCCAAATTGGGAATGTTGTTTATCCTTACAGTAGCTTTTATAATATCTCCGACAGTAGCCTCAGTTTTATCAAGCTGCAACTCTACATTCATTGCCGAATTCGCAAATGCAGAACCTGTAAATATGCTTGCCGATATTACAAGCAATATCAATAGCAATGATGTTATTCTTTTTTTCATATGTGGTATGTCCCCCTTAGTTATGTTATAAATAAATTATAACACTTGCTGTACCTGATGTAAATCAGACTAAAAAATACAAAATATGCTTAATTATAAATCCATTATTCCATCAGGAATAAACTCCAATACAGTCTTGTTTACATACTCCAACAAAGGAATTAGGTTATCCTCATCAGTTGAATCACTGTCCTTATGCAAATCTTCAAATATTTATTTGATCTCTTGTGAATGTTGTTCATATTCCACAGCAAAATTATTAAGAATTTCAGCATCTGATGCATATATTTCCTAGTTAACAAGTCTGCCTCCTAAAGGAAAATATTTGATTTTTTGTCTCATATGATGGCTTGGCAAAGCATTTAAAAATAATCCTCTTAATAATAGTGATTTATGAGGACATATTGACGCGGTAAAAAGTAATAATTTCTTATGTGTTAATTCCTCCTAATTTTTATGTATATACTCTGAAATCACAGCATTCCCAGTAATTGGCTTGTCTATATAGAATTCTCCTCCAAAAACTTGTATACCTTGGGTCATTACACTCGTTATATACTGCAATCAGTTCAACTTCTGCAACATAATCACTTTGAACATGGTTCTCAGGAGTTTCATCTAGCATTTCCATCATAAAAAGCCACTCACTTCCTGACAAAATCTAAATAATCATGAACAAAAACCATCACCCATTTTGCAATAATAATGCACATTAATACAACAGATGCAGTCTTATAATCTTTAATAAAAAGAACATCCTTTCCTGTAAGGATCATATACCCTATCAAAACAGCCAGTCCCCCGAGAATATATGCAATAAAGTTGAAAGGACTTATCCAGTTGATTCCTGAAAGATTTCTCGTGATACCGAACCCGCACATGGCAAGCCCTATAACACCTATTGTTATAAAAGACATTCTGTCATCGGTTATAAAGAAGAGCTTTTTACCGTTAATATTTGCCAAAAATACAATAAAAGCCAAAACACCTAATATACTTGCTGAAATAACAAAAATCACATGTTTCATCGTCAAATTCCCCCTTTATTAACGTTAGTTTAATTGTATTCTTACTCTGCAAAACAGTCAACAACACTTTTGCCCGATTTCAAGAATAGTTGCTTCCTGTCAGCTTTAACTTTATAGGATAATATATTCCTATTTTATAAATTAAATTCTTTACGCCTTTTCTCGATTTCCTCCTTACCTAAAGGTATCCTTTCATAGACGTCCAGCAATTCTTCGCAAGGATACTCATCACAAGGTGCACAGGTAGTGAAGCCCCTTTCTCTCGCACAACTTCTTACTATACAATCTTTGCAATGACCTACAAGTCTACTGTTGTCGGTATTACATGCATCACATACAATGTTATCCTCAATATCTTTACCAAAATACTTTTTCCAGAACGTTCTCGCCATTACCTTTGATGTATCAGAATTTTTAATTTTAGCTATATACGAAGGACACATTCTACAATTAGCTCCACAGTATGCTGTTAAGTCATTTTGTACAGATGTGTCAGAATAATCCTTAACATTTTCTTTACTTTTTGATATGAAGCTAGCTATAATCTTGTTAAATTCCTCGTACCTTGTAAGATTCGGTACATGTCCTGATTCCTCTATTTCAATCATTTGAGAGCCTTCTATATTCTTGTGCATATACCTCGACTGTGTGTCATTTATTACGGTATCCCGTTTCCCTGTAATAATCAGAGTTGGACATCTGATATCTTTGATTATATCTTTTGTAGAAAATCTGTTATTGAAATGCTTTACATACTTGGACATTAGATTATAATTTACATATTCTCCGTCAAGAATAATATCAAGGTACTTTCTGTCATGCTCATTGTCAAAATCTTTTCTGAATTTGTTCTGAAGAGAACTCCCTACCTTTTGCGAGAGGCTGTAAAAACTGCAAGAAAGTATCACCGATGCAACTCTTTGGGGGTTATTTTTTGCCAGTGTTTGTGCTACCAGCCCACCCCATGAAGAGCCTATTACATGAACAGGACTATACACTCCCAGCTCACTCAATATATTAATGAAATCTTGTGAAATACCTTCCAGCGAAACGTCTTCCGCTCCTTCGCTCAATCCCATTCCCGGAATACCCATATATATAAGCCTATACCTCTTACTGAGCTCTTTGAACTGATAATACCATTGTGGTGCAGAAAAACCAAACCCGCTTATAAGAACTATCGGTTCTCCTTTTCCAGCCATTACAACTTCCATATTTTTTGCCCTATCAGTATCAACAAGCATGTGTAAAAGTTGTCCATCTATATTTGACTCGCATAATATATCTTTCTCTCTGATATTCGCACCTTTTAACACTTGTGTTGATTCTCCATAGTCCTCAAGAAAGTATGTAAAATTCTTGCCTAGAGGATATTTATTCTCGTCTCTTAATCTCTTCCAATAGGTCAAAAATGTTTTTGGGTATTTCAAGTCAAAAATATGAAGCATTTTGATATTACTGTTATTTATTAGTTTATTTGAAACCTTATCTTTTTTAAGCAAAATAGAGTATTCATCAATAACCTTTCCTTTTTTTAAACAAGATACTTGTTGTTTTACCTGCTGATACGAAAAATACTTTTCATTCTTTACATACCCATCGCTTTCACATACAATAACAGTCTGACCAGCCCTCTCTTTTTCCTTTCCTCTCAATTCAAAGCTGTTAACACTTTTAAAG
>CAYPCH010000163.1:0-4704 GCA_964409165.1 uncultured Oscillospiraceae bacterium
TTAAAGCTGCCCGTAATGAATATGACGATGATGGAAGGATAGTTGCCCATATTGATGCCGAAGGCAACAGGATAGAATACTCCAGGGACATTGACGCTAGGCAGGAAATTATAAAAGACCGCCTTGGCAATATAACAGTGTATGATTATGATAAAAAGGGAAATATACTCTGTAGCACCGATGCCCTCGGAAATAAAACCACCTTTACCTATGATGCGGATGGGAACAAGCTTACCGAAACCGATGCGTTGGGAAACAAGTTTGAGTTTACTTATGATACAAAAGGTAACCTTCTTAAAAAGACAGATTCCATGGGGAATTCCATTGACTGTACTTACAACAATGAAGGCAGAATACTTACCATAAAGGATCTTGAGGGAAATATTGTTTCCAATACCTATGACGATAATGGAAATTTAAAAAAGGTTACAGACCCTCTGGGCAATGCAATTGAGTTCGGATACAATTCAAAAGGACTTGCAACAAGCATAACCGACCAGTTGGGCAGGGTGGTGCAGGTTGCCTATGATAACAGCGGCAATGTTACAAGTACAACCTATCCCGATGGGAATATAGTATCTTTTACTTATGATAACAATGGAAGATGCCTGAGTTCAACCACCACAAGAACAACACCCGAAGGCAAGGTTTCTGTTACTACAATAAACACCTACGACAGCCTTGGCAATATTATACAAACCATTGACGGCAACGGCAATATTTCAAAAGCAGAATACAACGAAACAGGAGAGGTCTCTGCAATGACTGACCGTCTGGGCAGAAGAACAGAATATGACTATGATGTGTTCGGAAACCTCATAAAGGTGAAGTACCCTGATGGGACAGAAGAAAGATTTGAGTATGACAAGGAAGGAAGAAATACAGTAGCCGTAAGTCCTGAAGGAAAAAGGATAGAGTTTATATACGACAAGCTTGGAAGGATAACCAAAGAAATATACCCTGACGGCGCTTACAGCAGCGTTGAATACGATGCGTTGGGCAGAGTTATCAAGGTGACAGATGAAAGAGGTTACTCGACGCAATATAAATATGACGCTCTCGGCAGGAACACAGAAGTAAAGGATGCCCTTGGAAACACGACAAAATATGAATACAACAACAGCTCAAAACCTCAGAAAATGATTGATGCAAAGGGTAACATCACAAGTTTTGAGTACGATGGAAACGGACGTCAGGTTAAAATTGCATATCCCGACAAGTCCTTTATAGAAGTGAAGTATGATGCGGCAGGCAATATGATATCAAAAACGGATCAGGCAGGATACACGACACTTTTTGATTATGATAAAGCAGGAAATCTAATAAAAATAACCGATACTTTAAATAATGAGACAGCCTATGGCTACGATGAACTGGGAAACCTCATAACAATCAAAGATGCAAACGGCAATACAACTACCTTTGAGTATGACAATACCGGAAGAATGACAAAAAGAACTCTTCCTTTGGGTATGGCAGAGAGCATTTCCTATGACGCAGAAGGCAATATGATTTCAAAGACTGACTTTAACGGCAAGGAAATAAAGTATGAGCATGATGTGGTCGGACAATTGACAAGCAAAACTTTGCCCGATGGTTCCAAGCAAGAGTATACCTACACCAAAGACGGATATATCAGCACTACAATTGATAAAAGAGGAAAAACTGTATTTGAGTACGACATGGTAAACAGCCTTAAATCAAAAACTGATCCTGACGGTACTAGAGTTTCTTATACTTATGATGCACAAGGTAATATCGGCACCGTTACTGCAGGGGCTGGGACTGTCAAGTATGACTATGATGAAATGGGAAGACTGTCGACAGTAGAAGACCAGTGGGGTGGCATAACAAAATATGGGTACGATGAAGTCGGAAATCTTGCACAAGAAACAAAACCCAATGGAACCACTGCAAAATATAGCTATGACACACTAAACAGACTGGTTAAACTCGAGAACACAAAAGGCGATGGAAGTATACTGTCTTCCTATAACTACACTCTCGGACCTTCGGGCAACAGGATAAAAGTTGTTGAAAACACCGGCAGAACGGTTGATTATGAATACGACAAACTATACAGGCTTGTAAAGGAAATAATAAATCAACCCGATGATGAAACAAGAAGCATAAGCTACACCTATGATGCCGTAGGCAACAGACTTCAAAAGAACGACAACGGAGTTGTAACCAAATACAGCTATGACAGGAACGACAGGTTGTTATCCGAAGGAGAAACAGCGTATTCCTATGATAACAACGGCAACCTGAAAAGCAAAAAAGAAGACGGTGTAACCACAGTTTATGAATATGATTTTGAAAACAGGCTCATAATGTCCAAAACCACAACAGCGCAAGGAATAGACAGAGTGGAAAATACCTATGATGTATTCGGTAACAGAGTACAAAAAGTAATAGATGAAGTGAATATCACAAACTATACCGTAGACATAAACAGACAATATGCAAGGGTACTTGAAGAAAGGGATGCCGATGGAAATCTGGTTGCAACATATGCTCACAGTGACATCGGAGTTATTCTCCAGTCAAGGAACGGAGTGAAAAGCTATTACCATTATGACGGACTTGGTAGCACAAGACTTTTGACCGACGAAACGCAAAAAACAACCGACACATACACCTATGATGCTTTCGGTAAAATATTATCAAGTACCGGAAATACAGTAAATGATTTTTTGTTCACCGGAGAGCAGTATGATGCAAATGTAGGATTCTATTACCTGAGGGCAAGATACATGGACCCTTCGGTAGGAAGATTTGTAACGGCAGATCCTTTCGGCGGATTCATGTTTGAACCCTTAAGCCTACACAAGTATTTATATGCAAATGCCGATCCGGTAAACAATATAGACCCCTCAGGATATTTCTCCCTTAAGGGACTTGTGACCAGCATGTCCATCCAGAGCAAACTTAGTTCGACTGCTTTTAGTTGTATTGCAAAAAGCATTCTTAGAAATGCCGTAAGAGGTCTGGTAAGAGGTATGTTGTTCGGCGGAGTTGATGCATGGCTTGGCGGAGGAACTGTAGAAGACATAGTAAACGGAATAATAAGCGGGGGAATAACCGGAGCCATATTGGGTCCATTGGCAATGGTTAACAGGCTAAGACCCTTATTTATAGCCTTTGGATTGGGAAGCGGTGTAAAAGGAGTATACGACTCAATCAAAAACAAAGAATATGACCAAGCAGCCTTCAGAGCTATTTTCGTTATCCATACATTGTGGGGTCTGAAGAAAGGCCTGTGGGATAAGAAGGCATGCTTTACTGAGGAAACACTGGTGCTGACAGCGGATGGTTATCGGCAGATAAAGGATATACAAGAAGGAGACCTTGTATACTCGGAAAATGTTGAGACGGGCGAAAAAGGATTAAAGAGAGTCAGCAAAGTATTTGTAAGGGAAATAAAAAAACTTGTCCATGTATATGTTGATGGAGAAGAAATTAAGACCACCGACACGCATCCATTCTGGGTTGAAGGAAAGGGCTGGATAGAGGCTGGTGAACTTGCAGGAGGAGATGTATTAAGACTTTATACAGGCGAGTTAAAAATTGTAGACAAAGTTGAAATAGAGGTTTTCGATAAGGCAGTAAAGGTGTATAATTTTGAAGTAGAGGATTGGCATACATATTATGTATCTGATGAGGCGGTTTTAGTACACAATGCCAAGAATTATAATCAAAAAGGTAATAAAGGTGGAAAAGGCAATAACAGCGGAAAAGGTAATACATCAAAAGGGACAAACACGAATAAGGCTGCAGAAGACCTTGGTTATACAAAAACAAATTATAGATCACATGGTCAGCCTGTTTATAAAAACGGAAATAAGTATATAACTCCAGACGTCGATGGACATAATGGGGGTGCATGGAAAATGGCGGATTCAATAAAAAATCTTGGTTCAAAGTCAACTAGGATGGGAACGTATGATGCCAATTTAAATAGAATAGGAGATTAAAAATGTACAAGTATCGGATATCAAAATATGATCCTCAATTTCGTAACGATCATGGAGTTTATCAAAAAAATGAATGGACGTCATATTGGGATATTGGGAATATATATGATGGGAAGGTTTTAAAAAAGGAGGATTATTTAAAGGTTGAAGAGCAGTATAGTAATACGGTTTTGAAAGTTTTGGAGAATAGTGGAACAATTGCGGTAGTTATAGAGGACTTAGAATTAAACTATACTATTAACAAAATGAAAGAAATGTTTAGTTTAAGAGGGTTAGATCTATCTACAGAAGATGAATTGATTATAAATTCACTAAGAAATAACCTGATGATTAAAGTAAGTGCTTTATCGTCATATATAAAATTGATTTTAAGAGAATGTTTTTGGTGTAAATTAACAGATACAGTTTTGCTGAATCAAGTTGAGTTTGGTTACGATTTTTATGTGTATATATCTTGCAATAATGTTCCTAAGACAATAGTAAATAACTGTAGGGACGAAGGCATATTCATTGAAAAAATGCGGGAGTAGGATTTTTAGACAAGTAGACAAGGGGACGGTTCTTAAAAGGGTCAATCGGAAGTTTTGCGCGAAAAAAAGACTCAACCAGTGGATAAACACTGAATTTTGAGTCTTTTCGCAACACGCGCAAAATTTTTGATTGCCCAGAAGAAGAAAGCTGCTGAAAAAGTCATCCGCATGACAACCCCAAAAGAATCTAAATAATA
>CAYPCH010000164.1:0-4549 GCA_964409165.1 uncultured Oscillospiraceae bacterium
TGATGTAAAACAGAAATTAGTACTTGTGATAACTGATTAAAATAAATATACTAAGTTGTATATAAGAAATAGCTCAAATAAAGCTCTAAAGTGAAAATGTATTCAAGGTTTTGTTATATGTATATAAAATTATATTAGAAAACCAATATTTTGAACCAAGGGAGGATGTTTATGTTAAAAGTAGAAAATTTACTTAATCTATCGGAAACAATCGCAAAGGATATTTTTATTGGAGTTGAATACCCATGGGAGGTATTGCCTAAAATAGGTGAATTTATTAAAGAACTAGGGGAGGGACTATCTCCTGATGAATTTGACAAAGTGTCTGAAAATGTTTGGGTATCAAAGGATGCAAAAATTGCACAAAGTGCTTGTATCAATGGTCCGACAATAATATGCAAGGGAGCTGAGATAAGGCATTGTGCATTCATAAGAGGTAATGCCATTGTCGGAGAAAATGCAGTGGTAGGAAATTCTACAGAGCTTAAAAATGTAATACTTTTTAACAAAGTACAGGTTCCTCATTATAATTATGTGGGGGATTCCATTTTAGGCTATAAAGCCCATACAGGAGCGGGAGCAATAACATCTAATGTAAAATCAAACAAGACATTGGTGACAATATCAACGGCAGATGGCAAAATTGAAACAGGATTAAAGAAATTCGGAGCTATCATTGGTGACAATGCAGAAGTTGGATGTAATGCGGTTATGAACCCCGGAACTGTATTAGGAAGGGATAGTATTGTGTACCCACTGTCTATGGTTCGAGGGCATGTTCCCGAAAACTCAGTATATAAAAAGCAGGGAGATATAGTTGAGAAAAGAGATTCAATGTGATAACCTAACTTGGTATGAGTTTTACAAGCAAGTGTTTCTTTTCAGTATTTGATATTTTTTTCTTGCCCCGAAGACAGAGAGGGTGCTTGTTAAACCAGTGATGCAACGATGTATGAAAAGGCGCTATGGCAAACGGACATAATGAAGATGCGTCTGTGCATACATCCGCTGGGTATAAAGTTTGTCGAGGACGCAAACTGTCATAGAAAAAAGCTTATAATAAGACAAAAATGGGTATATTAAAATATCGGAGATTGAGGTGGTATCAATGAACAATAAAGAAACACTTAAAATATCAGGTATGTCATGTGTAGCTTGTGCGGCAAGAATTGAAAAACAATTGAATAAAACGCAAGGTGTAAAAAAGGCTGTTGTCAATTTTGCAACAGAGAAAGTTTCTTTGGAATACGATAGCTCCAAGGTTAAAGTACCTGATATGATCAAGACTGTGGAAGCATTGGGATATAATGCTGAGAGTGCAGGGGAAGTCAGTCGGGACAGGGAAAAAGAACAAAGAGAGAAAGAAATCAAACGTTTAAGAATAGAACTGATTGTATCTGTTGTATTAAGCTCCCCTTTGGTGACGGCAATGCTGTTGACACTGGTGAATATAGACATTGCGTTGTTTCATAATGAGTATTTTCAATTGATAGTAGCAACGCCTGTACAGTTTGTAATTGGATTTAGATTCTATAAAAACGCTTTTTATGCACTAAAGGCGAAAAGTGCCAACATGGATGTTTTAATTGCAATGGGAACAACATCAGCTTATTTCTTTAGTATTTACAACGCATTTTTTGTTCCTGCTAAACCGGGAATGATGAAAGAGTTGTATTTTGAGGCTGCTGCAGTTATCATTACATTAATTTTATTGGGCAAGTATCTCGAAGCAGTAGCAAAGGGTAAGACTTCTGAGGCATTAAAGAAATTGATGGGGTTACAGGCTAAAACAGCAAGAGTCATAAGGAACGGCATGGAAGAAGATATTCCAATTGAGGAAGTGCAATCTGGATATGTGATAGTTGTAAGACCGGGAGAGAAGGTGCCAGTGGATGGGAATATTATTGAGGGAAGCTCATCCATTGATGAATCTATGCTGACAGGAGAAAGTCTTCCTGTCGAGAAGAAGGCTGGCGATTATGTCATTGGCACTACTATCAATAAATTTGGAACCTTCAAGTTTGAGGCAACAAAGGTAGGTAAGGATACGGCTCTTTCTCAAATTATCAAGATGGTTGAGGATGCTCAGGGCTCTAAAGCGCCAATACAAAAAATTGCGGATCAGGTTTCAGGAGTTTTTGTACCAATTGTAGTGGCTATAGCAGTTCTGACACTACTGATATGGCACTTTGTTGCAGGTGATTTTTCCGCAGGTATTGTGAGTGCAGTGTCCATACTGGTAATTGCCTGCCCATGTGCATTAGGTCTGGCAACACCGACAGCAATCATGGTTGGGACAGGAAAAGGTGCTGAAAACGGAATACTGATTAAAGGTGGCGAGCACCTGGAAATGACGTATAAGTTAAATGCCGTAGTGTTTGATAAGACAGGAACAATAACTAAAGGGCAACCGGAGGTAACAGACATATTATCTTTGGGGCAGATTGAAAGAGGTGAGATACTGCGTTTGGCTGCAATTACTGAGAAAAACTCCGAAAATCCATTGGGTGTGGCAATCTACGAGAAGGGCAAAAAGGAATTTGGCAATATATCAGACCCTGATCGGTTTGAGGCTATTGCCGGCAAGGGAGTAATGGCTGAAGTAAATAAGAGTATAATCTATATGGGAACACGAAAACTAATGGTAGAAAAAGAAATTTCACTAGGAGCAACCGAAGCATCTATTGCCAAGTTGGAGGATGAGGGTAAAACAGCAATGTTAATGGCGGTGAATAATACTCTTGAGGCTATTATTGCGGTTGCAGACACACTTAAGGAAAGTTCGGCACAAGCTATTGAAGAATTGCAAAAGATGGGTGTTGAAGTATATATGATTACAGGTGATAACAAAAGAACTGCCAATGCGATTGCAAAACAAGTGGGTATAACAAATGTTCTGGCGGAGGTACTGCCGGAAAACAAGGCAGATGAAGTGGAAAAACTCAAAAACAAGGGTAAAATCGTCGCAATGGTGGGTGATGGAATAAATGATGCTCCGGCTTTGGCTACAGCAGATATTGGTATGGCAATCGGTACAGGAACAGATGTTGCGATTGAGGCGGCGGATATTACACTGATGAGCGGGGATCTTATTGCGATACCTAGAGCAATTCGCTTATCCAGGAAAACGATGAGGAAGATAAAGCAGAATTTGTTTTGGGCTTTTATCTATAACATTATAGGAATACCTTTTGCAGCACTGGGATTGTTGAACCCAATCATTGCAGGAGGTGCCATGGCATTCAGTTCAGTGTCAGTTGTTACAAATTCACTTAGCTTAAAAAGGTTTAACCCATATAAAAAATAAAGCAGGAGGTTATTATATGTCAAAGGAAGTTTCCAGTATTACTGTAAACGGAATGTCATGCAGTCATTGTGAAAATAGCGTAAAAAAGTCGGTGGGAGTATTGAATGGAGTTGATAGTGTCAGAGTAGACCTAGAGAGTAAAAAAGTTTTGGTTGAGTATGATCCGGAAAGAGTAAGTATAGAAACTATAAAGGAAACTATAGAAGACCAAGGTTATGATGTTGAAAAATAGTAAATGCAATGCTCCCACTAGAGGGCGCCTCTTAAGGATTCTAATCCTAGGAAAATGTCGGCATAGTTTGGTATATATTACCAGGCATGCCGATGTTTCTTATTCTAGGCGTACATGTATAGTTCTTGTTTTAAACTCACTCTTAATAATCTTAAAAGATTCCTCAATCTTCCATAAGCCACGGTAAATGTCCCAAATCTCTTTATCAGAGAGGTTTTTTCACTTGTTACAATAGAATAGTATCCATCATACTTTTCTTCTGCTGCTATCTTCTTAAGGTCAAGAGAAAGTTTTTTTCCATAAGGAATTTCAAAGTAGAAATTAGTTATATCATAGTATCCAATTTGAGTATCGATTGGCACTAATTGTTTAACCCTGCTATATATGGGCTTGAAGTTGTTTTGGTTTCCATTTTCCCGATATCCTTGAACAAAAGAAAGATAGGCTTTCCCGTTGCTTATACTTTTTTCAAGAAACATATCACACCTTCAGAAATATATAGCTATTATATCGCAATGCATTGCAATATACAACATAATTATGCATTTGAGTTTCTCCTATAAATTGCAAGTTAAAGTGACGATAAAATTTTGGTAAACTTGTATAATGTAAACATCGGCGCTATTGTTCGGGATGTCAAGGGCGAGCATAGCTCGTTCATCGGAGGCAAAGCCGGAGACCCTTTACATCCATTGCACTATCATCCTTTTGTTCCCGGTCTGTTATGACAGACCGGCTGCCTTCCGGCGAGGACAGGGCTTGGGACAGAGTCCCAAGGTTTTAACTTACAGCTAAATCATTTGCTGACTTATAGTGTTGAACGTCATTTTAAATTCTTCTAAATCAGTTTAATTTCTGCATATTATTTTCTGCTTGATAGATATATACCTGATTATTATATGCCATAATTTCTAGCATTTTTTTATCTGCTGTATTGAAAAATACATAAAAATATTTGTTACTACTCAGGCATTGACAAAGTGATAATGGTAAACATTGATTGATGAAAA
>CAYPCH010000165.1:0-4489 GCA_964409165.1 uncultured Oscillospiraceae bacterium
TTTGTTTATTCTTTGTTTATTCTGTATTTATTCCTTATTGTACATTATAAAAAGCCGTACTTCAACATTCAATCATACATATGCCCCCTTGTCGGTACTCCTCCAATGCCTTTTGCTCCTGTAATTGTAATCCGGGTAATTTCCTGAGGAGTTATAAAGTACCTGCGATCTGTCAGTGCTACCTTTTCTGATACAATTGCAGGGTCGAGGGCATTGATATTTATTCTTCCCGGAGAGCTTGCAAAATTCGCTCCGGCTTCCATAATTCCTTCATAATATGATTGACAAGCACCGGCAAAGATACACAATTTGTCAAGGTTTGCCTCATAGCTTCTTGCGTATTTGACACATTGTATAAAGTACCTTGAGTTTCTGTAATTATCAAGAGACTGAAGATTACCGCAGCTTTTTCTGATACCGTCATGCCCTGTTATCACCAAAATATCAGGCCTGCTTTCTTCGAGTGCCCGTTTTACTATTTCCGGCTGTTTACTCTCATCGGACAAAATTCCTATAGACCTAAGACCTGCTTCCCTGTAATGGTTTGTGCATATGTTCAAAAATCTTTCGCTTGAGTCTACATGAAGAATTCTTCCTGTCCTTCTTCTTAACCTGTTCAGTAAAAATATTCTGTGCAAAACACTTCCCCGGAACGTATTGCCTTTTGCCCGCATAAGATCGAGCTGAATTTCAGAACGCACATCTCTAAATTCCTTTTTCAGAAGGTCATCCCCTGAGGCATCTGCCTCTATCCTGTAAAACATTCCTCTCAAAACATAAACAGTATTTCCCGAACCCCTGTCAAGAATATCTATAATTCTAAAATAAATATCCTGATTGTAGGATTTTCTCACAACAATATCTCCAATATTATAAATAGACATAACTACCACCCATAAAAAAATTTGCATATTACATAATATGCAAAACTTTTTATGGGTGCCTGTCACCTAACTTATTAACTCAACTTTCCCACTTATAGTATTTTGAGGCTCTGGTTGCTCACAAGTTAGTGGCAAAGAGCCCATAAATACTGTGGGAAAGTTGAGTTATTAACAAACACTGATTTTTTCGTTTTTATAGGTATATATCTAAAACAGGTAGCTAATAATATGTCAGGAAGTGCATTTTTTAGGAATAGTAAAAGACTGTAATAGGTAATTGTAAAATAGGAGCAATTAAAAAAAGGAGCAAAAAATGACAACTATAGCTATACCTGAAGGATTGTTTTACTTTGACCACGGCATACTTTGGGAACAGTTTTTTAAGGATCTGGGTTGCAGTATAGTAGTTTCCAATAGTACAAACAAGCAACTTCTTGACTTGGGCACCAGACACTGTAGCAATGAAACCTGTTTGCCAATAAAGGTTTTTCACGGGCACGTACTTAGTCTTATTGACAAGGCAGATTATGTATTTATACCAAGGTACTCAAGCCTTCATAAAAACGAATTCACCTGCCCGAAATTTTGCGGTCTTCCAGATATGGTTACACTCAACTTAAGAAGGCAGTTAAAGGTTCTGGAAATAAAAATTAATATGAATGACAACCATTTTCAGACCTTCGAAAGCCTTAAGAAAACTTCTGTACTTCTCGGTATAAAAGAATCCGATGTTTTTGCAGCTTTTGAAAATGCATGGAAGGTTTATGGCAAAAACAAATTTCCAATTGAGAAAACCAAAGCAAAGAGCCGTGACGGCAGTAAAACTTCAATTTCCATATTGGGGCATCCATATATGATATATGATGACTATTTAAGTATGAAGCTTATTGATAAATTAATAAAAAAAAATATTGATGTCTCTACTCCAAGAGATATACCTTTTGAAGTAAAAAGGAAAAACGCTTATCCCTTTCAAGGCAAGGCTTTTTGGGAAGTGGGTTTTGAAATTTTGGGAAGTGCTTTCACCTTTGCCAAAGACCCCAATATAAAGGGTATGATATACCTTACTCCCTTTGCCTGCGGTCTTGACGCATTCATACTTGAGTTTATAGAAAGAAGACTTAAATCTCAGGATTGCTATCTTCCTTTACTTAAGCTGACTATTGATGAACACACAGGCGAAGCAGGTTTTGATACCAGACTTGAAGCATTTTTAGATATGGTAGGGTGATTATATATGAAGATTACTTTTCCCCATATGGGAAATATGTATATACCAATAAAAGTACTGCTTGATACTTCAAAAATTGAATACATAATATCTCCGTACTGTGCGAAAGGCGCATTGGAACAGGGAATACGTCATTCCCCTGAATTTGCATGCCTACCTTTCAAAACAGTTCTTGCAGACTTTATATACGGTCTTGAAAACGGTGCTGAATTTGTCCTCTTTGGAAACGGCTGTGGTCAGTGCAGATTTGGATACTATGGCAACCTTCATGAGGAAATATTGAAAGGACTGAATTACAAGATGACATTTATATCCCTTGAGGTTAATAATATGAGTCCAAAGAATATTTACAACCGCATTAAAACTCTGACCAAAGGGAAAAGCACTTTTAATATTGCCAAAGGCATAATTTTTGCTTTGCAAACCGTCTTTACCGTTGATAAACTGAGTGCTATGGCACGTTACACAAGGTGCAGAGAAATAAGGAAAGGACAAACCGACAATATAATGTTGAGGTTTCATAAAGAGGTCCAAAAAGCCTCGGGATATAAGAATATAAACAAAATTATTTCAAGGGCAAGGAAAAATTTAAAGCAAGTACGCCTTGATAAGAAATACAAGCCTTTAAAGATTTCTGTCGTTGGAGAGATATACGTGGGCGCACACCCCCTCACCAATTTCGAAATTGAAAAAAAACTTGGAAATATGGGTGTTGAGGTATATACCAGCCTAAGTATAAGTCACTGGATTCTAGAGCATTTCGTAAAAAAACTGCTCCCATTCAAGATAAGAAACAAGTCTCTTGAAGCCGGAAAGGAATTTATAAAGACTAACGACATAGGCGGTCATGGTATTTATACCGTCGGTGATTCCATACTAAGTGCCAAAAAAAAGTTTGACGGTGTTGTTCACATTTACCCTTTTACATGTATGCCTGAAATTGTAGCACAAGCTGCATTCAGTGAAATACAAAATAAATACGGCATACCTATAATGACGTTGATTATTGATGAAATGACGGGAGAAGCGGGATACATTACGCGACTTGAAGCTTTTGTGGATATGATACGACTGAGAAAGGAAGCTTTAGAGGGACCTCGGGTATACAACCTTAAAGCACCTTTTTCATAATCGGCATCATTTTTAAAAGCAAACTCACACATTGCTATTAATATTAATAGTAATATTCACATTCACATTCCATTATCCTTATTTAACACAAACTTTTCTATAACATGTGCAACTCCATTTTCGTCATTTGACAGCGTAATATAATCGGCACTTCGCCTCACAATTTCTTTAGCATTTGCCATGGCAACACCCAGTCCTGCATACTGAATCATGGGAATATCGTTAGAGCCGTCACCTACAGCTATCATTTCACTTTTATTTACTCCGAGACGCTCGCCCAGCCTATCAAGGCCAACAGCCTTTGAGACAGAAGCATCTACAAATTCAATAAAAATAGGCATTGAAGTATAGTAATTAATACCTGTACCAAGGAATTTCCCCACTTCTCTTTCATATACTTCTACCCGGTCTATTTCATCAAACCACAATACCTTTGTTACACCGTTTTTGATAATGTCTTCCACACTCTCAATGAGTATCGGTTCTATGTTGTTAAGGTTACCGTACTTTTGTGTCCTTTCGTTTAGCTTGTTTACATAAAGCGTATTGTCGTTCCATATGATTATCGTGGTTTTATAATTTTCTCCAAGAGCGTATATGGCTTTGGCGTCATTATAGGACATTTTCTTCTCATACAATATTTCCATTGATTTCCCCATAACAACCATTGCACCGTTGTATGTGATAAACGGCATATCAAGCCCTATGGCATCGTTCAGTTTCCGAACGCCTTGTATGGAGCGTCCGGTACAAATTGTGAAAATCAGACCGTTTCCTACCCCCTGTCTTATTGCCCTGAGCGTTTCCTCCCTGAGATTGTTACTGCTGTCTAAAAGCGTTCCGTCAATATCAACTGCCATCAATTTATACTTCATATTCTCACTCATTTCTTAATTAATATATCAAGCTCCATTATCTCCTTTTCGAAAAGAGGTACATAGTATATGGGTACTAGCGCAAAGCTCTGAACAATCATTTCTTTGTGCATTTTCTTTTGTTTTCCCGGTTTTACTACCAATTTCTCATTATTTTAAACTAATTTAAATTTTTATGTAAATTTCGCTAAAGTCGTTTAACTTTATGTACGATATTATACCCGTGCGAAAGTTTTAAACTCCCCTTAAAATCCCGTAACGTTCCCCCACCTCATTTTCGGAATGTACGGGACTTTTTTTGCAAAATTATTGCTTATATAAGTTACGATAAAGATTCTACATTTTAAGGCATAACCTGTCGATAACCT
>CAYPCH010000166.1:0-4429 GCA_964409165.1 uncultured Oscillospiraceae bacterium
CGACAAGTACAAATGGAGCAGTTATAATGAGTATGCAGAAAAAAATGAAATAACAGATGTTCATTTTGTGTTGCAATTATATTCAGACTATAGCCAAAAAGCTATTAAAGCTTTCATTATGCATACAAATGAACAGAATGAAGATAGGTGCTTGGATTATGACAAGAGAATCAGAGTTACAGATAATGTAGTAAGAGCATATTTAGAGGAAAGAGGCATTCACAATATGAATGAGTTTCAGCAACTGGAGTTGAAGAGAAGAAATAAAATAATCAGAGAAATAAAGGGAATGGAAGGTGTCTCTATAAGACAATTATCAAGAGTGACAGGCATATCTAAGAGTGTTATAGATAGGGCGTAAGGAAAATGCAAGCCATGATTTGTAAGGCATAAAGAGGGACAAGGTACCTGTCCCCTTGTCCCTGGGGGAATTTAGCTATTTAGGTATTTGTCTATTGCTTTGGCGGCTTTTTTTCCTGCTCCCATTGCAAGAATTACTGTAGCTGCACCAGTTACGGCATCACCGCCGGCAAAAACACCTTCCTTACTTGTTGCACCTGTTTCCTCATCGACAATGATACCGCCCCATTTTTGTGTATCCAGATCGGCAGTGGTGGAGGAAATCAATGGGTTTGGAGATTGTCCTATGGCTATAACAACTGTTTCAACGCCTATAACGTGTTCAGACCCTTTTTTGGCAACAGGTCTTCTTCTTCCTGAGGCATCAGGTTCTCCTAGTTCCATTTCAACGCACTCCATGCCTTTTACCCAACCGTCTTCAGTACCCTTAATGGAGGTCGGGTTTGTAAGTAGCTTGAATATAATGCCTTCTTCTCTGGCATGATGAACCTCTTCAAGTCTCGCAGGCATTTCAGCTTCCGAACGTCTGTATACGATATATACATTTTCTGCACCAAGCCTTTTTGCGCTTCTTGCTGCGTCCATAGCAACATTACCGCCGCCAACAACTGCAACGTTTCGGCCTACCTTGACAGGAGTATCGCAATCCGGGAACTTGTAAGCCTTCATGAGGTTTATCCTTGTCAGGAACTCATTTGCTGAGTAAACACCATTCAGGTTTTCGCCGGGAATACCCATAAAACTAGGGAGTCCAGCACCTGAACCGATAAACACAGCTTCAAAGCCTTCTGATTTGAGTTCGTCAATTGACAGAACTTTTCCGATAACCATATTTGTTTTAATGTCTACGCCCAACTGCTTAATCATATCTATTTCCTTTTGAACGAGTGCTTTTGGAAGCCTGAACTCAGGTATTCCGTACATTAGTACTCCGCCGGGCACATGAAATGCTTCAAATATGGTAACGTTATATCCCATTTTTGCTAAGTTTCCAGCGCAGGTGAGGCTTGCAGGTCCAGAACCTATAACTGCAACTCTTCTTCCATTGTTCTCAGTTTTTTCAATAATTGTTTCACTGTTGGACATATGCCAATCTGCTGCAAATCTTTCCAATCTTCCGATTGCCACTGGTTCACCTTTTTTTCCTCTTACGCAAAGTTGCTCGCATTGGCTTTCCTGAGGGCAGACTCTTCCACAGATTGCCGGGAGATTATTTGTTTCCTGTATTTTTTCATAGGCCTCTTTGAATTTACCTTCAGCTATCAGGCTTATAAAATCAGGTATTTTAACATTAACAGGACACCCGTCAACGCAAGGCTTGTTTTTGCAGCCGAGACACCTTTGAGCTTCTTCTATAGCCATTTGCTCTGTGTAGCCTAAAGTAACCTCCAAAAAGTTCTTGTTTCTGACGTTGGGATCCTGTTCGGGCATATTTACTTTCTTAAGTGACATATTAGGCATTGTTAACCCCTCCTAACTTGCACTTGTGGTTAATCGAATTGTTTTCTTCTTTTTTGTACATTGTTTGTCTTCTGATAGCCTCATCAAAGTCCACTTCGTGTCCGTCAAAATCAGGACCGTCAACGCAGGCAAATTTTATCTTGCCGCCTACTGTTACCCTACATCCGCCACACATTCCCGTACCGTCAATCATAACCGGGTTCATGCTGACAACAGTTTTAATTCCATACTGTTTTGTGAGGTTAGACACAACCTTCATCATAATTAATGGACCGATAGCAATTACAAGGTCATATTTATTACCTTCTTCTATAAGCTTTTTCAGCACGTCGGTTACAAAACCCTTGTTACTGTTGGAACCGTCATCGGTAGTTATATAAAGTTTGTCGCTTACATTCTCCATCTCTTTTTCCAAGATTATGAGATCCTTATTTCTAAAACCGGTTATGGAGTGGACTTCAACACCCATGCTATGAAGTTTCTTTGCTTGGGGATAGGCAATTGCTGTTCCTAGACCTCCACCTATGACTGCAACTTTCTTAAGTCCTTCAAAATGGGAAGCAACTCCTAAAGGACCTACAAAATCCAAGATATTTTCACCTTCTTCAAGAGTGCCAAGAAGTTTTGTCGTTTTGCCGACCTCCTGGAATATTATTGTGACAGTTCCTTTTTCACGGTCATAATCTGCGATGGTTAAGGGTATTCTTTCTCCGTTTTCATTTATTCTTAAAATTATAAACTGTCCCGGTTCTGCTTTTCTTGCTATATAAGGTGCTTCAATCTCTAAGAGTTTTACGCAAGGATTAAGTACTGCCTTTTTAACAATCTTAAACATTGGGAACCTCCTTTATCAAAAATAAAAAAATGTGTTCTAATTATTTAATTTTAAAGTTAATACATATCTAAGTCAATCTTATATTACCAGTGAATAAAATTTCGTACCCATTGATATAAAAATAGCTTTGGTAAAAAAGTTTTAAAAAAATACAAAATTCTAAAATTTTTATTTTGCATTACACATTGAACTTAGATATAATTATAGATTATATTTGTGTTTGAAGGAGAGGTTAATTTGAATAATGAAGTGGTTCTGATTCTTGATTTCGGCGGTCAATATAACCAACTTATAGCAAGAAGGATCAGGGATGCTAATGTTTACTGCGAAGCAATCCCTTATAACGCTTCTATTGATAGAATAAAATCTATGAATCCCAAAGGAATTATTTTCACAGGTGGGCCTGCAACAGTTCTTGATCCTAAGGCTCCTGTCTGTGATAGAGAAATTTTTAATCTTGGAATTCCGGTACTTGGAATTTGCTATGGTATGCAGGTTATGAGCTACTTGCTTGGAGGTACTGTTGCTAAAGCAACAGAGCGCGAATACGGAAAGGTAAGCATCCGTTTGGATACCAAAAGCGGGCTTTTTAAAGGTGTAGAAGAAGATACTACATGCTGGATGAGCCATACTTATTATGTGGATAATCTCCCTGAAGGTTTTGAAAGTTGTGCCAGTACGTTAAACTGCCCGATTGCAGCTATGGAGAATTGTGCAAGAAGACTTTACGGAGTTCAGTTCCACCCTGAAGTGGTTAATACTCCAAAAGGAAAGGACATTTTGAATAATTTCCTTTTTAATATTTGTGGTTGTAGCGGTGACTGGAAAGTATCCTCTTTTGTCGAACAATCAGTAGAAGCAATAAGGGAAAAGGTGGGCGACAAGAAGGTGCTTTGCGCTCTATCCGGTGGTGTGGATTCATCGGTTGCAGCAGTTCTAATTCACCGGGCGGTAGGAAAACAGCTGACGTGTATTTTTGTAGATCATGGACTTTTGAGAAAATATGAAGGCGACCAAGTTGAAGAGGTTTTTAGAGAACAATTTGACATAAACCTTGTCAGGGTTAATGCTCAAGACAGATTTTTAGGAAGGCTTTCAGGTGTAACAGATCCTGAAACCAAAAGAAAAATTATAGGAGAAGAGTTTATCAGAGTATTTGAAGAAGAAGCCAAGAAGATTGGAGCAGTTGATTTTCTAGTACAGGGTACAATTTATCCAGATGTTATAGAGAGTGGATTTGGAGATTCAGCAGTTATAAAGAGTCACCATAATGTCGGCGGGCTTCCTGAACATGTCGATTTTAAAGAGATTATTGAGCCGTTGAGGAATCTTTTTAAAGATGAGGTAAGAAAAGTGGGACTTGAACTTGGAATACCGGAGGATATTGTTATGAGACAACCTTTCCCGGGACCAGGTCTGGCAATAAGGGTCATTGGAGATATAACAAAGGAAAAGCTTGATATATTGAGAGACACGGATCACATATTCAGGGAAGAAATCAAAAAGGCAGATTTGCACATGGAGCTTAACCAATACTTCACAGTACTTACAGGAATGAGGAGTGTGGGAGTTATGGGAGACGAAAGAACATATGATTATACCCTTGCTCTCAGGGCTGTAACCACGACTGATTTTATGACAGCTGATTGGGCAAGAATTCCCTATGATATTCTGGAAACAATATCTAATAGAATTGTAAATGAAGTAAAACATATAAACAGAATTGTCTATGATATAACAAGTAAACCGCCTGCAACTATTGAGTGGGAATAG
>CAYPCH010000167.1:0-1307 GCA_964409165.1 uncultured Oscillospiraceae bacterium
AGCAATGCTACGTTAGTGGCAAAGAGCCTATAAATACTGTGGGAAAGTTGAGTTAATAAAATGAATGGCCCTAATAAATTCCCTGTCTGCAAATACCTGCAGACAGGGAATTTATTAGGGCTATTTCCTGAAAGGAAATCCGGCAAAAAGCTTTGGAATTCGATGTCCCGAAGCTTTTTATTAGGCCTCTTGGAGTAAAATGAAAGAGGCTAGAAGCGAGAGGGGTACAAAGTTTTAGCCTAATTTTTTGATGTTTTCATTATAGGGCGGATAAATTACACCCTTATCTGTTATAATTGCAGATATATATTTATTAGGTGTTACATCAAACGCAGGATTCCTAACCTTCACACCTTCCGGAGCTATTCTAACTCCCTTGATATGGGTGATTTCTACCGAGCTTCTCTCCTCAATGGGGATTTCACTTCCTGTTGGTATAGAAAAATCAATGGTAGATACAGGAGCTGCTACGTAGAAAGGAATATTGTTTTCCTTGGCAAGCACTGCAACTGTATAGGTTCCTATTTTATTGGCGGTATCACCGTTTAACGCAATCCTATCAGCCCCTACAATTACGCAGTCTAATAATCCTTCCTTCATGAAATGCCCTGCCATATTGTCACAAATCAGTGTTACAGGTATACTGTCCTGCATCAGTTCCCATGCGGTAAGCCTTGCACCTTGCAGGTAGGGTCTTGTCTCATCAGCAAACACCTGTATGTTTTTTCCTGATTCATGAGCTGCGCGTATTACACCAAGGGCAGTTCCGTAATCACAGGTTGCCAGCGCGCCTGCATTGCAATGGGTAAGTATGGTTGAGTTTTCCTTTATAAGTTTATTTCCGTACATTCCTATAGACTTGTTTGACAGTACATCCTCTTTTTCCATCTCGCAGGCTTCATTTTCTATAATATCCTTGATTTCACCAATTGTTTTATTCATGTTTGTCAAAGCTTTTTCATATATTCTGTCAACAGCCCAAAAGAGATTGACAGCTGTAGGACGGGTGCTTTTTATAAAATCGCAAACCTCCTTAAGAATACTAAAAAACTCATCTTTTGAAGTTGTGTCAATTGCTTTTGCTGCTATTGCAATCCCATAAGTAGCCGTAACGCCTATGGCAGGTGCACCTCTTACTATCATGTCTTTAATGGCGGCAGCAATATCCTTGTAATTACTAAGCTCAACTATCTTATATTCTGTAGGGAGCTTTGTCTGGTCAACAAGCTTTAAAATGCCATTACAATATTCTAAAGGTTTCATAATATCTCCTTTTCCCTTTCTCTACTATTTTTGCTTAACGCTTA
>CAYPCH010000167.1:1407-4281 GCA_964409165.1 uncultured Oscillospiraceae bacterium
TTTGATGTCAAATAGCGACGCAAAAAAGAGAAAGTAATATTTCACTCATTCCTTGGAAAGGTGAAAATATAACTTTCTCTACTATTTTTGCTTAACGCTTATTTGATGTCAAATAGCGACGCAAAAAAGAGAAAGTAATATTTCACTCATTCCTTGCTACAATATGGGCAGTCTTTTGAGTTTAAATCTATCTTTCTTATTATTTCAAACAGCATTTTCTTGACTTTATCATTATTCTCATCAAAGACCTTGAGAACTTCTTCCTCTGTAACGGGGGAAATGTCATCACGACCCTCAAGACCTGCGTCAAAATCGGTTATAAGGGCAATGTTTGCATAACATATACCCAATTCCCTGGCAAGGTAAACTTCAGGATATTGGGTCATATTTACTACATCCCAGCCCATTTTGTTAAACCAGCGGCTTTCAGCTACAGTTGAGAATCTAGGTCCCTGTATAACAACCACAGTTCCGCTTTCATGAGTTGTTATACCAAGTTCTTTTCCGGTTTCAATAGCTATTTTTCTAAGAGATGGGCAGTAAGGATGTGCCGGACTAATGTGTTTTGTAACCGGACCATCAAAAAAAGTATCTTTACGTGCTGTAGTTCTATCGACAAATTGGTCGCATATAACAAAATCACCAGGTTTTATATGTGGCTGTAGACTCCCTGTAGCTGTAGGAGCAAGTATCTTCTTGACACCCAATTGTTTCATAGCATGCAAATTTGCTCTGTAGGGAATCATATGCGGTGGAAATTGGTGGTTCTTCCCATGTCGTGGAATGAACGCAATTTTTTTTCCTTCGAAGGAAGCAATAGCAATTTTGTCACTTGGTTTTCCATAGGGTGTTTCAATATCGATTTCTTCAACATTTTCAAAAAATGAGTAAAAACCTGAACCACCAAAAACACCTATATCAACTTTGTATTCCATCATAAACCTCCTATAAAAAATTAATATTTGTACAAACATAATTATAATATAAATATTTTAAGTTTCAATTATATTTATATTAATTGTATTATTTTACAATGAGAGGAGCGGTAAAATGGATAGCTACGGAATGGATAATTATAAAAAAATACTTCTCGAACAGGGAAAAGGTATTGAAAATACAATAAATCTTATGAAAAAGCATAGAACTGCACAACAGGACGTCGATTCACCCACAGAACTTTCCAATTATGACAATCACCCTGCAGATATGGGAACCCAACTTTTTGAACTTGAGTTTAATAATGCATTAGAAGTTAACGAAGAACATTTATTGAAGGAAATACACGATGCACTGATTAGAATAGACGAAGGAAATTACGGAAAATGTGAATTTTGCGGGGGCAAAATTATGAAAGAAAGACTGGAGGCACTGCCGTATACAAGATTATGCATTGACTGTGAAACAAGCAAGGAAATAACAATGGTAAACCTTGATAGGCAAAGACCCGTTGAAGAGCTGGTGTGGGATAGTCCTTTCGGAAGAAAGTATCTTAATAAAAAAGAAGATGACGAGTTTGAGGGATTGGATCAACTAAATGACCTTATGAAATACGGTTCATCGGATACACCACAAGATATGGGCGGTTATGCAGACTATGAAGAATTTTACACTAATAAAATGGACAAACAAGGGTTGGTTGACAAAATGGATGGTGTTTCAAATGAGACATATAAACGGCAACTACCTGATTAACATATAATTTAAATTTAGAGAACGAAGGGAAATAAGGCTATATGGGAGAAAGAGAGATTTTTGGTGAGATAAATCTAATGCTTAAAAATAAAGGATATGATCTCAAAATACAAAGCATGTCGGAGTTAAAAAGCTTTTTGAGTGATGAAAAAAACCTTGATAAGCCTGTTTATGAAGATATAATGGAGTATTACGATATGATAAGAATGGGAATTGGAATGTGGTAGCCGGATTTCCTTTTTAGGAAATGACCCAAATAAAATTTTGAACCCATCAAGGGTACAGAGTTTTGCCTCTTTCAGTTCACCCCAAGAGACCTAATAAAAAGCTGGGCTGTAAAAATTAAAACCATTTACAGCCCGGCTTTTCTTTCTCTAGTACTGCATAAATTGAGTCTTAACCTGCATAATATCACTTTGTTCTGCATGCTGTGCCGGTTTATAAAAACCTTTTTGCTCTGCAAGTTTGTATAAATCATACTGGAATGTCTCACAATTATCTCTTATTTGCTGTATAGTTTGCCTAAACTGTTGGTCTGAAGCTTGTGAGATAACGTTGGCATAGCCTGTCAAGCTACTGTTTATCTGTGACAGAAGATCATTAACCATTTCTTTTTCCTGCATTTGATTTTCCCTCCCTTAGCTTAAAAATGACATTAATTGTTGTTTGGTATTTCTTGCATCCTTAGCAGATTTCTGAAACATTTGTTTTACCTGAGGATCTGTTGCTTGTTGTGCATATGCATCAAGTTTCTTTTCTGAAGTTTCGTGTGATCCGATAAGATGTCTCAGGTTTTGAAGCTCTTGTTGATTTAATTGAGCCATAAAGCCATTCTCCTCTCATTTGATTTTCATATCTTATTTTCTTTAAATTTATAAAATATATACAGAAAAATTATAAATTTATTATAAATTATCCAATTTTCTTTTTAATTCAAAGTTTATATTGCAACAAATGCTATAGACCAAAGTGTACTGAAAAGTCTTTATCACATTAAAGATCAAGATATATCAAGAAAAACGTTAAAAATCCCATAAACAAATTGCAAACTAATTAAAACTATCGTAAAATAATAATACAAAGAATAATTTCATATTACTTTACTTCTTGTATAATATTATTTAATTACTCAACTTTCCCACTTATAGTATTTTGAGGCTCTGGTTGCTCACAAGTTAAGGT
>CAYPCH010000168.1:0-3595 GCA_964409165.1 uncultured Oscillospiraceae bacterium
TAAAGAAATAATAAGGAATATCGAGGAATAATGAAAAATAATAAACTATTTTTAGCCTAGCGCATTTAACCTACGCCAAAGGTCAGAAAAGGTCAAATTGGTAATTTGCTTTCTTTTAAAAGGGTAGTGTAAAATAAATGTAAGGTCAAAGAAAGTCAAAGTTAGATTATAAGCAAAAAACAAATTAAATGGAGGTGTTTTATATGTTTGGAATTGTACCATTTAACAGAAGAAATCACGGCGTTACAGCAAGGGGACACGATATGCTTAACATTGATGGCATTCTTGAAAGTTTTTTTAACGACTCATTTTTACCGGTCTCTTATCGAAACAGTGGAAACATGAAAGTTGACATAAGAGAAAATGAAAAAGACTATGTTGTTGAGGCAGAACTGCCGGGTATTAAAAAGGAAGATATCAATCTTGAGGTGAAAGATGACAAACTCACTATATCTGTAGAAAAAAATGAAGAAAAAAATGAAGAAAAAGATAACTATATCAGGAAGGAAAGACGTCAAATTTCTTTATGCAGAAGCTTTTATGTGGATAATATCAAGAATGAAGATGTAACAGCACGTTATGATAATGGCATTCTTACAATAGTGCTTCCGAAGAGTGAGCCAGGAAAACCTGAGAGTAAAAAGATTGAAATAAACTGAATGCCATACCTTTAAAACTGAAATTTGGTAAATTTAATTAAGTACCAGGCAAAGGGGACTCAACTGAAGATGTCCTCTTTGGTGTTATTTTTTACATCTATCTTATTAAAAAATCTGGCTAAAAGCTCTAAATACCAAAATCCATGGTTGCATAAATACCCCTTTAGCTGATAAAATTAAATTAACATGAAAAAATGTTATATGCTGGAGGGGGTTTTAAATGGTGAAGAGAATAATGGATAAATTTGAAATTACTTATGAGAGTGGTGCGGCTGGAAGCTTCCTGGTAATCAGTGCGGATAAAGATGAACATATATTAAGTTATCAGGTTGAAATGATCGCCAATAATCCAGATAAGAATATTTTGCCTGTAGATATAAGGCAGAAAAACGAAAAATTTAACCTTTATTACACTATTACATCAAAACTGAAACTCTCACAGTATTTGAAGCGTAATAAAATAAAAAGATATGATTTTATAAAAATCTTTTCCGGTATAGTGAAAGCAATTATTGATTCAAAGGATTTTCTGTTATCGGATAAGTCATTCCTGCTTGATGAGGAATACATATACATTAATCCGCTGACGGCAGAAGTTTCATTGGTTTACCTGCCTGTTAATTTTGATTTGGATATTAACAACAAGCTTAAGGAGTTTGCTCTTAACTTTATCATGTACAGTGCAAATATAGATGAGACACAAAGTGACAATTTTCTGCCAAGAGTATTAAACTTCTTAAAATCTGAAACATTCAATGTTCTGGAATTTGATAAGTTGCTTAAGGAGCTGGGCAGAAGCAGTGTCAATAAAGAAGATGTTGCAGATGATAAGCAAGACATAAATGAGCATTCTAGCGATGGTGCGTTAAAACCTGGGATGTCAGGAGAAGAAGGTCAAAGGGAAAGTTTTTTTGCAAAGAGTAATGTTGAGACACCTGAGCATCAAAAAGCACGCAGGGTTGAACCTCCAAAGCCTGGGATTGCAAGGTTGGAAGTGCCAAGACCGGCGATACAGAAATCTGAAACTCAGAAACCTTACGTGCAAAATACGGCAGTACAAAATTCAGCAGTAGAAAAGCCTGAAGTAAGAAAGCCTGAAGTAAAGCCTGAAATAAAGAAACCTCCAGTTCAAAAAACAGAGACAAAGAGGCCTTCAGCAACACGGGAGCCAGTTGTCGCTACAGGAAATGTTATGAAGTATAAAAACAATACAATAATTGTAGGTATCGTGATACAGGCTGTTTTAATAATAGCGGCTGCAATCGTTTTATTCTCGGGAATTATGGAACCTTTGGGGAATAGCATGGCAGTCAATGCTGTTGGAGTTATGGTAATTCTTGGAGCGCCGAGTTATTTCCTGTGGAAAAAGGTTTTGGACAGGAATAATATGGTGGAGTCCACACCGGTTATTGCTACTACTGCAAGGGGGACATACGAAAGAGATGAAAAGCCTCATGTAAACATGGCAAAGAGAGAAATCAGGAATGCTCCCATGGAATCGGTTACACCGCCACAGAACCCGCCGAGTTCAGAAAGACAAGCTAATGTATCTAATCCTGAGGTTAAAAATCCTGAAATCAGCAGTCGAAACAAATGGAGTAATTCTAATCCTGAGACTTTAAATGAAACGACCGTGCTTAGTGCAGTTAATCTTAATGATACGGTTATGCTTGGGGTTTCGCAGGCAAGGTATCCGTATCTTCAAGGGAAAAAGGATGGCACAGTAGAAGAGATTACCATTAACAAACCGAGTTTTGTAATCGGAAGATTAAAGGAACAGGTGGATTATGTCAGTCAAAATGTTGCTGTAGGCAAGGTGCATGCCGAAATAATTTCAAAGGATGGTTGCTATTACATAAAAGATTTGAACTCAAGAAACGGTACATATGTGAACGATGTAAGACTTGAAAGCAATAAGGAATATGAAATAAAAAACAATGATAAGATTGTATTTGCAAATAGTGAATATACATTTATTGCACTTTGATTTTACGTAGCGGGGTAATTATGCAGAAAAGAAGGTTTACTATAGGAGCCATAACCGATACGGGAAATTTAAAAAAGCAGAACCAAGACAATATTCTGGTCAAGGTAGGAGATGGAAGCTACGGAGAGTTTGGTCTCTTTATTGTAGCTGATGGTATGGGAGGACTTGCAGAAGGTGAAACTGCAAGCAGAATAATTGTTGATTGGTTTGCTCACTGGTGGGATAACGATTTATCTATTATGCTCAATGAGGATGAAAATATCGATATGCACTGGGTTGACAATCAGCTTGTAAAGCTTATAGAGAGCATAAACAGGCGTATTATTGATTTCGGTATGTCTATCAATCAAAAAGTAGGTTCTACGCTTTCTGCGCTTTTTATATACGGAGACACTTATTTTATAAAACATATAGGAGACAGCAGGATATATTCTATGAATGATGGAGTTGTCAAGTTGACAGAGGATCATTCGTGGGTGGCTCAACAGGTCAGAGAAGGTAAAATGACATCTGATGAGGCTAAAATTCATCCTAATAGAAATGTACTTACAAGGTGCCTTGGTGTGATGGAGAGTATTGAATTATATGAGTGTATGGGCAGAATAAAGCCTGAAGATGATTTTCTTGTATGCAGTGACGGTTTTCATAATTATCTTGACGAAGAGGAAATATATAGTCATATTGATTTGTGTAAGAAAGAGGAAGGCGACATACAGGAGTGTCTTGCAAAACTGCTTCAAAGTGTCAAGCAAAGGGGAGCACATGATAATGTTTCAGCAGTTCTTGTTTGTCAGAATCACGATGAAAAAACAAAAGAGTATTCAAAGGGAAGTATAAAAGAGTCTTCCCTTAAGCTTAACGAGGTTATCAAAAGGATATCGGGCTTTGGAAAAAGGTAACGAGTTTACATTAAAATAAAATTATTATAGACTATAGACATAGAATTTAA
>CAYPCH010000169.1:0-3582 GCA_964409165.1 uncultured Oscillospiraceae bacterium
GATTAAGTCTCTTGATGAAGACAGGTATCATTCAATTATAAGAAGTAGCAGTCCTGTAAATAAATTTCTTAATCTATCTGAGAGGGCTTACAGGACAGTAAAAATGAAAATAAATCCTAAAAAATATAAACTATATAAAAGCCGAATTCAAACAGCGGGAATGAGTGATACTCTCAGCGTAGAAGCATTTGTGGGAGCAAAAATACTGCTGGCGTTTGTATGTTTTTTCTATGTCTTATTGTTTTTTATGTATCAAAGGTCTATGCTTATGTTTTCTCTTTTAATTCTGACCCCGATAATAGGATATACTGTTCCTGATTCAATTTTGAAGACTAAAATAAGAAAAAGACAGTGGCAGATTCAGGTCGAACTGCCTTATGTGTTAAATACCCTTGCAATAATCACTGAGGCCGGTCTTACTTTTTTTGAAGCAATTAAAAAGGTGTGCGAAGTAAGAAAAGGGGTATTTGTCAGTGAGCTTAAGAAGGTGCTCGAAGAGGTTGAGCTTGGTGTTCTGAAAAGAGAGGCACTATATCGGATGGCTGAAAGGTGTGAGGTAAATGAAGTCAGTGTATTTTCCTTTACCCTTGCACAAAGCCTTGAAAAAGGTACAACGGGTGTTGCGCTGGCACTGAAGGAGCAGGCTGAAGAAGCCTGGATTAAGAGAAAAAATAAGGCCAGGGAATTGGGGGAGAAGGCCTCAATAAAGTTATTCTTTCCAATGATTCTTTTGGTTTTTCCGTGTCTTGGGATATTCCTGCTTGGACCGGCTCTTTTGTCAATTGTAAAACTTTTAACTATGGGGTGATATTTTTAAATGAATGTGTTTTTAATCAGCATGTCAGCCGGAACATTTGTGTTTCTTGTTATAAGCATTATACAGGACTTAATATTTGGAGATAGGGGAAAAAGTGGTCAACTATCAAATCACTATAGCCTTTTGAGGGGAAATGATTCGAGTAATAAAAAGAAGAGCAAAAAGTTTAAATCTTATAAAAATGCCGGCAGCAGCATCAAGCGCTATTACATTTATGTGTTGCCTGTGTGCCTTGCAATATTTCTGTTTGTATTTATGGCGTTTAAATCACTTTTCATTGCACTTTTATTAAGCTTTTTTGGGTTGGTTTTTCCAAGAGTTATGTACAACAATACTTTGAAAAAAAGGAGTTTGTTAATGCAAAGTCAGTTTAAAGATGCTCTGAATTCATTGATGGCATCCTTAAAGGCGGGTCTATCAATCAACAGTGCACTAATAAAATGCACAGAGGATCTTGAAAGGGTGTATAGTCACACGCAGGATAAACCTATTTTGGATGAGTTCAAAAAAATTAGAAATGACCTTTCGGTGGGTTTGCCTGTTGAGCAGGCTTTAATTGGATTCAGGGAAAGAGTAAAGATAGAGGATGTTGATGATTTTGTAAATTCAGTTATTGTAGTAAGGCAGAAAGGCGGAAATCTTGTAGATGTTATGGAAAATGTTGTCGAAATGATTACAGACAAGATATCCATGAAAAAAGATATAGAGATTTTGACATCGGGTAAGAGGATGGAGTCAAGAATTATAACATTTATACCTATTTTTATTGTAACAGTACTTTCTATAATTGCTCCAAATTATATGAAGCCTCTATACTCATCTTTAGTTGGGAAAATTCTGATAGTTTTAGGGTTTATTTTGCTTGCTACCAATTACTTTGTGGGCCGCAAAATAACAGACATAGATATATGAAGCGTCAGGGGACGGTTCCTTGACACAAAGTTAGATATAACGCATATACCCAGGAAGTACAAGTAAGGTTGACAACCCTTAATTCAGCTTGGAACAATGTAGAATACAATTTTTGAAGTTCATGATTTTCATTTTTCTTGTAATATGCTAACATAATTTTCTCCCTTCTGAAAAACAAAAAACCGGAGAATTGAAGCACATTCTGCACTACGATTCTCCGGCTCTTTAACTGGATTTTGGTTTAAGGTGTTGAATTTTGCAAGAACGTAGTATTTGCAAGTTATATCTTTTTGAAATACCGAATTCAACTTGAAATTAAGTTGTATCTGTGATAATATACATCTCAAATATGGAAAAGGAGGTTTTTCATCTATGATTGGTCGGGAGTTATATATGAGTCGCATCCGTCCTTTTATCGGAAATGATCTTATTAAGGTTTTAACCGGCATTCGCCGAAGCGGAAAGTCCGTCATGCTTAATTTGATCCAGCGAGAGCTGGTCTCCTCCGGCGTAAATGAAGATCAGTTTATTGCTATAAACTTTGAAAATATGAGCAACGCACACCTTTGTTTTGCCGAGACACTGCATGAGGAGGTCACTCGGCGAGTAAATGGTATATCCGGGAAGGCATATCTTTTTTTTGACGAGATTCAGGAAGTCGTTGGCTGGGAAAAGTGCATCAATTCCTTTCGGGTTGAATTTAATTGTGATATCTATATTACCGGCTCAAATGCCAAGTTGCTTTCTGGAGAACTGGCCACATACCTTGCCGGGAGATATGTGGAATTTATAATTTATCCTTTTTCCTTTGAAGAGTTTTCTGAGCTGTATCATACCGTTTTTCCCGGCTCTGATTCGAGAGCGATGTTTACCCGATACCTTACCGACGGTGGGATGCCTTACTTAAGCAACCTCCGCTATGCCGAGCAGCCGAGCCGTCAGTATCTGCAAGACCTCTATAACTCTGTTGTCCTTAAAGATATCGTAAAACGCAACAGCATTCGTGATGTTGACCTACTAGAGCGTATTATCGCATACATTACGGCAAACGTCGGGACGACTTTTTCCGCTACGGCGATTTCAAAATATCTTAAAAGCGAGGGACGCACTGTTGCGCCGGAAACAATCTTAAACTACATCAAGGCTTGCGAGGATGCCTTTCTGTTTTATCGTGTCCGCAGGCAGGACTTGCAGGGGAAGAAGATTCTCACCGTCAATGAAAAATATTATATTGCTGACCATGGAATCAGAGAGGCTGTTTTTGGCGGGAATATGAAGGATGTCAACCTCATTTTTGAGAACATCATTTATATGGAACTCCTGCGACGAGGATACAAGGTCACAGTTGGAAAAGCGGGAGAAAAGGAGATTGATTTTATTGCTGAGAAGCAAACGAAAAAGCTCTACGTTCAGGTAGCTTATCTGCTGGCATCCGAGGAAACGATCCAGCGTGAATTCGGAGCATATGATACAATCAGGGACAACTTTCCGAAGTATGTTGTCTCATATGATGAATTCGATATGAGCCGGGATGGACTGAAGCATATGAACATACGTGAATTCCTGTTATCTGAGCAATGGAATTGAGTTTCGACTATTTCCCTTTGGAAATGACTGTCAAAGAGGGAATCATAATTTATGCCTTCAAACAACTCGAAATCAGTTTGTCGGAAACGGCACGCGGGTTCGAATCCCGCCCTCTCCGCCATAATTAAAAACCCTTGGTTTCAAGGGTTTTTTGCATTTTTCAAGAAAATTAATAAAATATAACCTGTAGATTAGAATGAAATGAATTTTTAAAATTCTTTAATTCGGACATGTAAGTTTTTTAAAAAAATCCCCCTTTCGGATGA
>CAYPCH010000170.1:0-3576 GCA_964409165.1 uncultured Oscillospiraceae bacterium
TGTCCCGGTCAAACCACTCATAAAAATGTTATATCCCCGTGTCTTTATTTTAAGTCCAAATTCCATTGATTTAACAGCCCGCTCCTGACCTATAATATCTTCAAAAGTTCCCAATTCGGAAGTGTCTTTGAATTTGAAAGAATCGGGACTGCATTCCTTTCTCAACATCTTGTGAGATAACCTTTTTACTCGTGGCATATATTTTCCCCCTTTAAAGCAACGTACAGAACTTTATGCAAATTAACGTACATCATATACAAAAATATACAAAATAACAACAATTCATTTTCTGGAATACTCGGCTCAGAATGCTGATATTTAAGATGCAATGAGTGATTTCCCTGATATAGGTTTATGAAAAAATAGAAGCTTGATTTTAAATATTATATTCTACTTAAATATCAAAAAACCCTTTTTTAATGCTATACATTTTCAACTTTACATAAAACGGAATATTTCTTGAATAAAGCCTATGAAGTCAAGCTTTATTGCATGTTTCCCTTCCACATTATTACTGCATCTTCCCCATTATCCGAATAATACTCTTTTCTGTATCCATCAACTTCAAATCCATACTTTGAGTATAACTCCTGGGCAACAGTATTACTCCTTCTTACTTCTAAAGTCATCCTGCTTATTTCTTCCTTCTTCGCCAACTCTATCAAACCTTCTACAAGCTTCCTTCCGACACCATTTCTTCTGTATTCGGGATGAACTGCAACATTGGTGATGTGACCTTCATCGCAAACCTTCCACATACCAGCATAGCCAATAACTCTTCCGTTAATTCTGGCAGATATATATAAAGCAAATTTGTTTTTTGTCAATTCCTCAACAAAAGCTTCCCTCGACCAGGGAATTATAAAACTTAATCTCTCAAGAACAATAACATCATCAATGTCGTCAAGTGACATTCTTGATATTTCTACATTTCCTAAAGTCATATACCCTCTCCCTTGGTAGCTTCACAGAATTTCTTTTCATATTCTCTTTCAGCCTGTGATTTTCTAAGGTAGAAAGGAGCCATTTCAAAACTGTTTTGTATAAGCCCTTCCCCAGCCTTTAAAAAAGCTATGCTTGCAACGCAAGAAGCCTTTGGGAGACGCAAATGTCCAAGTGCAAACTCACAGTTTTCTTTTAATTCGGCTTTCAAGTATTCCCGGTGAATTTCCACAGCATCTCCTGCAAAAACAACCTTCATATTCCTTTCTTTTATGATATCCATAAGCTCGGATACAGGCACACCAAGATAATCTGTAACCCTTTCCTGCAACCTGCCGTTCCAACTGTAAATGGCTGTATAAACCTGATTGTTTCTGGCATCCATTATAGGGCAGACCAAAAAGCTACTCATTGGAATATTATATGCTATGGCATCCAGTGTTGGAACACTTACAACCGGTTTACCTGCTGCAAACGCCATAGCTTTAACAGTTGTAACTCCTATCCTTAAACCCGTGAACGAACCGGGACCTGTTGAAGCGGCAAAAATGTCGATTTCCTTTGGTGTAAGTTCCAAGTCGTCCATGATATTCTTTATCATGGGCAAAAGCTTCTGCGAGTGAGTTCTTTTATGGTTTAGTACATATTCACCAAGTAGCCTCTCATCCTCCATAACTGCAACTGTTGCAACCATGGTTGATGTATCCAAAGCAAGTATCTTCATTATTTAAGCCCTTTCTTTCATATTGTTGTGTTCAAATCCTGAACGCACTTTTATTGTTTCTATATTTTTCACCATTGAATGTGACATTGATTATTCTTGCATCCACACTTCTATCAAGGTCTTTTTTTATTTTAACCCATATATTTTCTTCAGGGATTATCTCCTTTATCAAATCCGCCCACTCTATTATTACTATACCACCTTTGTGCAAATACTCTTCAAATCCTATCTCAAACATCTCTTCAGGGTCTGAAATCCTGTAAACATCAAAATGATAAAGGGATATATCCGCCTCATATTCATTTACTATTGTAAATGTTGGGCTGGTTATATGCTCCTCTATCCCCAATGATCTGGCAATACCGTTTGTAAGTACAGTTTTTCCCGTCCCAAGATCTCCGGTAATACATACGATATCACCTTTGTTCAAGAATTTGCCTATATTTCTGCCGGCATTGATCGTTTCCTCTTCCGAAAAAGTCCTAATTTCTCTCATTTACTTCCCTCTCGAATGCTACCTTACCGTTTACTATAGTTGTAACAACCCTTGACTTAAGTTCAAAAGGATGTCCGTCAAATATTACGATATCAGCATCTTTACCCGATTCAATACTTCCTACCCTGTCTGCAATTCCTGTCAGTTCTGCAGCATTTATTGTTATGGCTTTTAATGCCTCCTCTTCATCCATTCCCTCCCTTACTGCCATTGCAGCACAAAGAATCAGGTACTGAATGGGTGTGCAGGGATGGTCGGTCATAATTGCTACCTTTATTCCTGCCTTCGAAAGTATTCCCGGCGTTTTCAAGCTCAAATTCCGCAACTCTATTTTCGACCTGTCGGTCATAAACGGACCTATGATTGCCGTAATACCCTCTTCAAGCAGTATGTCTTTAATAAGGTGTCCCTCTGTACAATGTTCTATTGTAAGGTTAACGTCAAATTCCTTTGCTATCCTGATAGCGGTAAGAATGTCGTCAGCCCTATGGGCATGTGCCTTCAGAGGTATTTCCTTATTAAGAACCTTTAAAAGCACTTCCATTTTGATATCATAATCGGGCTTGTCATTATTTTCACTGTCATTGTGATACTTTTCGATCAGCTCCTTATACTCCACAGCCCTCATAAGACTTTCCCTGAGTAGTGCAACCGTAGCCATACGGGTTGTAGGCGCCTGTTTTCTCTCACTATACACCGTTTTGGGATTCTCGCCAAAGGCTATCTTCACCGCAACCGGATCCTTTAAAACCATTTCTTCAATGCGCCTTCCATATGTCTTTATTGCTGCAAACTGTCCCCCTATAACATTAGCACTGCCAGGTCCGGTAACTACAGTGGTAACACCATTTTCCAATGCCTCCGAAAAGGCTCTATCCATATGATACACCCCGTCTATTGCCCTCAAATGAGGCATAATGGGGTCTGTCATTTCGTTTCCGTCTTCTCCCTCAAACCCTACTGCATCTTCCCACATTCCAACGTGGCAGTGGGCGTCAATCAATCCCGGGAGGACATATTTTCCTTTTGCATCTATAACTGTAACATTATCAGAATTTCCAGATATTTTTTTCTCAATACTGCTTGACTTTGCTCCTACTTTAACTATTTTCCCCTCATCAATCAAAACATATCCGCTATCATAGTCAATACCTGCCATTGACAAGATTTTACCGTTTTTCACAAGTAACATTTTTACCCTCCGCAAAATTGTTTATAAAACAAATTATATTCTATTACAATGTTCAATCAAATTCAAGAAGTTATTATGGTCATATGGTCACATATGGTTACATTTCCGTTTTGCCTTACAGAAAGCACCACTAGAAATTCCACATAAAAAAAGACTCAACATTCAGTTAAAGTGGTCCCCATGTCAAGGACATTTATAAAAAAACCACTTATAAAAAGTTAA
>CAYPCH010000171.1:0-3204 GCA_964409165.1 uncultured Oscillospiraceae bacterium
GCAAAGGAAGAGTACACATATAATAACAACAACCTGCTTCATACATTAAAGAACTACAAAAAAGTAAACGGCAATGACATGCTTGTCGACTCATACACATATGAGTATGATAGTGCCGGGAACCAAATTTCAAAGCAGGAAACCATCAACGGAAAAAACAAAGGAAAAACAACCTTCACCTATGACGGGCTAAACAGGCTTGAGAGCGTAAAAGAACCCAATGGAAGACTCACAACCTATACCTTTGATGGGTTGGGCAACAGGGAAACAGAGGAGGTAACATTTAACGACAAGACAAACACCTTTATATACCAATACGGTCCGCAAAACCGCCTGATGTCGGTAAAGACAGCGGAGGGCACAATCATTTTGTCCCAAGAAATGTATACCTATGATGCAGCCGGAAACATGATTACAAGAACCTCAAGCACAGGAGAAAAGACAGTAAATGAATATGACAACTTCAACCAGCTTATAAAGAGCACAACAGGAAGCAAAACATCAACCTACAAATACAACGGGGAAGGAATGAGGACATCCAAGACCACAGGCGGAGTTACAACAAAATATCTCTATGAGTATGACAAGGTGATACTCGAAACCGATGCAAAAGGGAATCAAACCGCTAGGAACATCTACGGCACAAACCTTATCTCAAGGAAAACCGACGGACAGACATTATATTACATGTACAACGGACATTCCGATGTAACATCGCTTATTGACGCAGCAGGAAATATTGTGGTAAGCTACTATTACGATCCATTTGGCAATATATTGGAATCAACCGGCACAGCAAAAAATCCAATACGTTACGCAGGCTACCAGTACGATGAGGAAACCGGGCTGTACTATTTGAATAGCAGGATGTACGACCCCAAGATTGCAAGATTCTTGCAGGAGGATACATACAGGGGTGACCCAAATGATCCGCTTAGTTTGAATCTGTATGCGTATTGCCATAATGAACCGATAATGTATTGGGATCCGACAGGGCACAGAAGAATAGGAGAACTCTTTGGAGAAATAAACGGTTTGCTGGAATGGAATCCAAATTTCAATCCGCCATACAAGCCAAATGATGACGATCCTTATGTAAGAGTTGATTTAAATGGACTTACTTTTAATTTTGCAATAAATAGTGATGAAACTATAAGACTTGAAGCTAAGGATGGAACAATATTATCGGATAATGTTGGATACATGAAATTCGATTATTCGAATCCTGATTCCAACAGAAAATACATGGAAATGTATGACGAAAAAACTTTGAGCCTAATAGGGCAGTACGCAGTGATTGTGGATAGCAATAACCCGGTTACTGCACTTGCACAGACCGCAAGAACATTTCCATTGCCGATGGATAATTCAAACTTGGACTTTAGAATGGCTTTCTATAATTCGTTAGTTGAAAACGGATTTAATGCAGAAAGCTATGATTACAAAATGGTAGAATCTGTATTTAACAGCATGCAAGAAAAAGGTTACTGTGATTATAGTGATATTGGAATACGGACTTTAATGAAGCAACAGCAATTGTATGCGTTGAATATTTCTTGGGATTTGTTGTTATTAGAGGGCTACAAGTATGACATGAATAACTTTGCCGCTGGAATGGGGGCCATAGCAAATAGTATTTTGCCATCAATCGCTGGAGATTATAGAACTAAAGGTATTAAATATGTTGGAGACAATCCCTTCGATCAGATAGAGAAGAACGGTTATTCCAGATCAAGAAGTACTATTAGCAATGAGTATACTGAGATACTTAAGGGAACGCCTAAGACTCAAACACCTATTAATCCAAACCCATTTAAAGGGAAGACACCTGCTGAAATTGATAAAATGCTTAGAGATGCAGGATTTGAACCAAGAGGTCCAGACCCATTGAACGGTAAGGGTGGGTATGTAAATCCAAAAACAGGCAGGTCTTACCATATTGATGAAGCAAATAGCTTTGGTGAACCACCTCATGTCGATGTCAATCGGTTAAGGGATTATAAAGGACCATTGGATAAGAAAAAGTACGATATGAATTAGGAGGTATATGATGCTAACTGTCGAGATTAATAAAAAAGATGAAAGTATTGAAATATTTTGTGATAAAGAAGGTATTGAATTATTAGCTAAGAAGATAAATGCTTTAGGTGTAAACGGAGGTCATGTTCACCTAATGACACCATCTTGGGCAGGCAATGAACTTAGCGAAGAAAAACAGGGAGCAGAAAATGAGTTAGTAAATCATTTGAGAATTATTTTAGAACCTTAGTAAATCGAGGGTCACACAGTTTCGGCTGATGTGGCCTTTCTTCTTATCACGCAAGTAGACATAAGGTTAATAATGTGAAACCAGCAGGGCTTAAATGATTTTGATTGATAAAAATTATAAAATAACATATAATAAAAGTAAGGAATACATGGAATTCGCAGAAAGGAGTTTGAAACTTATGGAACTTGCAAAGATTACTGCAAAAGGTCAGATAACCATACCCATTCACATCAGGAAAAAGCTTAACTTAAAGGACGGAGATAAAGTTATTTTCTTTGAGGAAAATGGTAGGGTTGTAATGGAGAACTCAACCAAGGTTGCTCTGCGTGAGGTTCAGGATGCTTTTGCCGGGGAAGCTGAAAGGTTGGGCTTGGAAACGGAAGATGATGTTGCCGATCTGGTGAAACAATATAGAAAAGAAAAGATGGAGAAACAACCATGAGGATAATGCTTGATACAAATGTTCTCATATCCGCAATACTTTTTAGGAGTGAAAACCTGAGCAGATTAATAGAAAAGGTGGCAGAAGATTACACATTGGTGCTTTCAACGTATGTTGTAGAAGAATTGAAATCAGTAGTTGAAAGGAAATTTCCAAGTAAAATGAAAGCCATTGAAAAATTTCTAACAGTATTATCATATGAACTGGAATACTCACCAGAGAGTTATGATGGAACTCCGCTATTTGAAATCCGAGATGACAAGGATTACATGGTTTTACACACAGCCATATTAGCAGATGTTGATATTTTGATTACAGGAGATAAAGATTTCAAGGATATTGAGATTGAGCGTCCTGAGATCCTAACACCAAAGGAGTTTCTTGAAAAATATTAAATATAAACAGCGGAATACCCGGTTCATCAATAAAATGGTAGCCGGGTGTTGATTGTCAACTAGAATTGAACACTTTTTTTAAAAAATCATATTTAGAA
>CAYPCH010000172.1:0-3177 GCA_964409165.1 uncultured Oscillospiraceae bacterium
TAACGCTAATGAATTCCTCCGCATTTCATGCCCCCATCCAAACCTGGTTAGTAGCCGGAATTAGCTTTTGCATCTTTGGAATTAGACTAAAAATAAAGTTATTAACATTTTTAAGCTTTTTTTAAAGCTTATTGTTTTTATTTTGGGGAAACTCAAATAGGAAACTCAAATTAAAAGTTTATGTTGACAGTAACACGCAATATATGGTAAATTATGAAACGTGATGTAAGATCGTGCAACTATACAAATATAAGAAAGTTTTCTGACATTTTGATATAAAGTATGAAAGTACGGTTTAATGGTTCTTTCATGCTTTTTTATATATATTCAATCCAAAAAATATAGAGAAATTTAGGGGAGGTTAAAATGAACAGCACAAAATCATTCAAAAAGATTTCAGCTCTATTAATTGTTATTATGTTGACAGGCATTATCATTGTTGCACCCGGCACATTGACAAACGCTAAGGATTCATCTTTGAGGTATGGAGATGTAAATGGGGACGGGAGTGTAAACAGTACTGACTATGCACTGATGAAACGGTATATACTTGGCACAATAAATGAGTTTCCTGTGCAGTACGGACTTGTTGCAGCCGATGTAAATGCAGATGGAAGCGTAAACAGTACCGACTACGCATTGATGAAGCGTTACATATTGGGCATAATTGACAGGTTTCCAGCAGAGGATGCATCAACACCCACTTTGGCGCCTCCGACAAATACACCCGTTCTAACGCCTGAACCTACCGAGCCGCCAGGACCATATCCGACTCCAAATCAGCCGGGAGACAACGACATAAGTTGCAAGAAGGGGAATGAATTTTACTTTGTTTTTAATGCCTATAATGCAACAGAGAGTGCCATATACAAATACAAAGTGAATTACAATCCAAACGAACTTGAAGTAGTTGATCTTTGCAGTGAGACATTTGACAGGGAAACTCAAGCAGGAAAAGTACAGGACACAAGCATAACAATTGATAAGTTTTCAGCAAATACAGGGGAGATAGTATTTAGCACCCCTATTTACATAAGTGAGGGTAAAAAATGGACAGGCTCTGTTAATTCAATCAAATTCAAATCAAATATAACAGGTCATTCCAATATCAACTATAGCGTTGAAATAGTTCCCATTGAGGATAAGGGTGATCCGCCTACTAGTGATGAGCCCTTCAACAAGGAGATTGAAATAAAGCTGGAAAGTTTTTTAGTGGGGGGACAGAATTTTCATGTTTTTTCTAAGGAAAGCAATAAGATAAAAATGTTTAAGACAAGAATAAGACCCAAAATAACCCTTGTTTTTTATGAGAACGTATGCAGTGTTGACGTTATTGGAAATGCTGGAGAGCGTCATTATTATGAAAGTTTTATATCAAAAGATAGAGTGGATGTTTTGGTCTTAACAGAATTTATGTTGATTGCTCCTGAGAACCAAGGTCTTGGCTTGGATGTGATAATACATAACAATTCAGAAAAACATATCAATGTTTTGGTAGATGACAAAATAGACAGGGCTGTAATTATGGACAGAAACGGCAACCCTATTGAAAGTGCCAACAGTATTGAAAACGTGACCATAACGAGAAAAGAATACTAATATTGCCAATAATAAATAACAGAAAGCGAGGACAAATAAATGAAAATTAAAATAATTTCAACCATAACAATTTTGGCAATAGCCATTACAGCAACAGTATTTGCCGTAGCTGCGACTGCCAAGAATGAAAACATACCCGAGAGTGTCAGCAATTCGGTATACAATACCTCTGAGTTTTCGACCATAGACGAAATGGATGAAGAAGAATTAAAAATGATTATGGAAAAAGCTGAAGAGCTGAACAGGGATATAACTGTAAAAAGCCTTGCGGATGCATATGGAAAAACTGAAGAAGAGATATTGAAGCTGAAAGCGGAACTGAAAACATGGGAAGCAGTTTCACAAAAGCTTTTGTCAGGTATTGAAGAAGCAAAAAGACTTCCAAAGGAGAAGGTATTGGAGCTATACAATGAGGGATACGGAGTCAGGGATATTGAAAAAGCGGAAGAGATTGCAATAAAATCCGATAAAGCACCTGAAGAAATACTTGAACTCAAAGGTAAAACCACTGACTTCAACGAAAGAATGGCGGATGAGGAAGATGCTAAAAAGAAAGGAAATTTATATAGAGGATCAAAAAAGAACTATAAAGCAAGAACATGGAAAGAAGTAACTGATGTTATGGGAATAGATGATGCAGATGCAGATGAAGCAAGTATTGAAGAAGAGGCAGATATGAGCCGTAAAGGCACAGAACAAATGAAAAAAGGTAAAATAGAGAAATCAGAGAACACGGAGAAGTTAGAGAAAACGAAGGAATCAGAAAAAGAAGAGAAAACCTCAAAAACTGTTAAAGCATCAAAGAAAGAAACATTGGAAGAACGGGAGCAACATTATATAAATCAGCTTGATATAAGTAATGATACTGTAAACAAGTGCAGGAAGAACGGACTCAGGGATTTTGATATGGTAAGGGTAGATGCCCTTTCAAAACAATACAATGTCAGCCCGGACAAGATAATAGAACTCAAAAAGACAAAAAAGAACTGGAGTGAAGTAGATAGAGAATTAGGGGGTGCCGGACATTGATGAGAAAAACTTTATATAGCTTGCTGCTCCTTGCAATGTTTGCAGCACTGAATTTTACCGTAATATATGCTGATGACAACGACAGAAGCTTTATCTACAACAATTATGAGTACCCGAAGGGAATTAATAAAAAAGGAATAGAGCCTGCGTTTTCAATGCAGAATGTACAGGAAGAAAAAGTTGATCCGGCAACAGGCAATCTGGAGATAAGGACTACCGATTTGTACCTGGAAGGAAAAAATGGACTTGATCTTGCGATTACAAGATATTACAATATGCAGCAGTCAAACATGAAAGAGCCTGAAGTGGTATTTACTCCGATGGAGAAATCGGTGGTAGGCTATTTGGTTGAAGGGAAAATAACAACCTCAAAGAAGAATATTGTAACGGAGAAAACAACAAAGTCCGATCCTGTACCCTATGGAGGGCAAACAGTGTACCCTGCGGGATACAAGAGTTATGCCGAGGAACTGGTGGAACACTTTAACAGCGGTGAAGCCGACAGCAGTTATTACATGACCGACAATAACGGAGATAAGTTTTTGGTAA
>CAYPCH010000173.1:0-3102 GCA_964409165.1 uncultured Oscillospiraceae bacterium
GATTGTAAAAGTTCAAATGTGGAAACGTTTTGAACTAGATGTTGATAGAGATTTGCGCGATTTTACTGTATCAACAGGCAAACCTTTTACATAATCCAGAAGCTTTAGCATTACTTCTGTTGCATTAGCCATTGCTTCACTTCTCTTTATAAAACCTACAGAGCGTTTATCTTGAGTATTATAACGGACATATAAGATTCTTTTCGTATCTGCTGCCCAATTTTAGAAGAAATAGCATTTTCATCGCCTGATGTATCTGTTATAATTGAATTTATAAAAGCTCCTCTTTTCTTTCGTATTAGTGGTTTTTTACAATTCTATTATACCATAATCAGAGGATTTTTTATATAACTATTAACAGATGTGTATTAATATACCAAAGAACGGTTTTGCCTTTTAGGTGGGAAAGTTGAGTTGTTTAGCATTATAATACCTGTTTTGTTTGGTTTCATTAGCACTCAAAAAGCTTCCGATCATGCAAAACATATTAAGAGTAGCTTTTATATTAAAGATACCATTGATGCGAGGAGGTTTTTTTTAGTGTTTAAAAATATTAGAAATATCAGGAAAAAACTTAGGGAAAAGGATTTATTCCGCTATGATATACATTCTGAAAGGCATATTATTGATTCAATTAACCAGATTAACCATGAAAATTTAAGTAATGAACAGCTAAAAGAGATGTCGAAACAGATTTATTATCAATACGGCTGTGAAGCTAATTTTGAAAAACTTATTATAAATGCATTTGCTCTTGTAAAGGAAGCAGCAAAACGTACTCTTGGCATTTGTCCATATGATGTGCAGATGATTGCCGGAATTGCCATGCACAGAGGAAACATTGTTGAAATGCAGACAGGAGAAGGAAAAACCCTTGCAGCAGTATTTCCTGCATATTTAAATGCACTTGCGGGCAGAGGCGTACATGTGCTTACATTCAATGATTACCTTGCTAAAAGGGATGCGGAATGGATGGGTCCTGTTTACAACCTTTTAGGGATTGAAGTGGGTTATATTCAGGAAGAAATGCCAAAAGAGGAGCGAAAGAGAGCTTATGAGTGTGATATTACTTATGCAACTGCCAAGGAAGCAGGATTCGACTTCCTGCGAAGCTTTCTATGCATGAAGGCTGAAGAGTTAACCCAGCGTAAGTATAGTATGGCTATAATTGATGAAGCCGATTCCATTCTTATAGACGAAGGAAGAATACCGCTTGTAATAGCTGGAGATATGGCAGACTCAGAATCAGGTGCGGCTAGAATGGCATCTATTGTAAAGAATATGCATAAAGGAATACACTATAGTACTGACGAGTATGGGAGGAATGTATTTCTTACAGATGAGGGTGTAGAATGGGCTGAAAAAACCTTGGGATGCGGTAATTTGTATGATGATGCGAGCTTTGAGTTGCTTATTGATTTGAACAATGCCCTTCATGCTGAGGCGCTTTTAAAGAAGGATATAGACTACATTGTCCGGAACGGGTGCATTGAACTTGTTGATGAATTCACCGGCAGGGTTGCGCAAAACAGGAAATGGCCCGACGGTCTTCAGAATGCAATTGAAGCAAAAGAGGGGATTACCGGGAATAATAAAGGACAGATAATGTATTCTGTTACAATGCAAAATTTTATAAGGCAGTATCCTAAAATTTGCGGAATGACAGGAACTGCTTACTCTGCGGCGGAAGAATTCAGAGATTTTTATAATATAGGTGTTGCCATAATTCCTACACACAGACCATCTATCAGAATTGATGAGCCCGATCTGATTTTTACACATAAGGAAGCCAAGTATAAAGCCTTGGTAAAGGAGATACAGAAAGCGCATGGAACAGGAAGACCGGTGCTTATAGGAACCTGTAGTGTTGAGGAATCCGAACACCTTTTAATAGAGCTTGAGAGGTCGGGGGTAACATGCAAGGTATTAAATGCAAAAAACGATGAACTGGAAGCACGAATAATAGAAAAGGCTGGAGTTTTAGGCGCTGTGACAGTTTCAACCAATATGGCTGGACGTGGAACCGATATCAAACTAGGAAGCAATAGAGAAGAGCATGAAAAGATTAAAGCATTAGGAGGACTTTATGTAATAGGAACAAACCGTCATGAGAGCATAAGAATTGATAATCAGCTTAAGGGTAGGGCAGGAAGGCAGGGTGATCCAGGTACCACCCGATTTTTTATAAGCCTTGAGGACGATCTCATGGTCAAATACGGCATATCTGACCTTATTCCTGCAAGGTTTCTTCCAGCAAGGCAGGATGAGCCGATTGATAATCCTCTGGTGGCAAAGGAAGTAGCAAGGGTGCAGAGAATTGTAGAAGGGCAAAATTTCGATATAAGAAAAGATTTGTGCAAATATTCAATACTTTTAGAGAGACAGAGGCAGATTATTCACAATAGAAGGCAAAAGATGCTTCTTAATGACATCTCGGAGAGTGAAACCTTCCAAGAATATGATGAAATCAGCTTCGATAAGGAACATGAAGCTTGTAAGGATAATCCTCCCGGTTTATTTAAAGAGCATCTACCGGAACGATATAAAAAACTGGAGGAGAGTATTGGTAGGGATGTATTGCAGAATGTGGAAAGGAAGGTCACACTCTACCATATCAACCAATGCTGGACTGAGTATCTTGCATATATTTCGGATATCAGGGAAAGCATACACCTTTATAACCTAGGAGGAAAGGTGCCTTTAGATGAGTACAACAAAATTGCAATTAGTGCATTTGATGAGATGCAAAAGAACATTGAAGAAAATATAATTGAGACTTTGGATAAAATTAATATAAATGAAGATGGGGTTGACATGGAGAAGGAAGGACTTAAAGGTCCCTCGGCTACGTGGACTTATCTTGTGGATGATGGTGCTGAGCAGTTTGGTATAATGCCTATGCTGAGCAGTCCCATAGCGATAGCGTCAAACATGCCATTGTATATGCTGTTGGCTATATTTAAAGGGAAAAAGAATAAAAAAGTAAAAAAATTAGAATGAAAAGCTTGGGGATATCGAGTGCCTCACTTTTTGCCGGATTTTCTTTTAGGAAATGGCTCTAATAAAAATAATTGTTTTAAATATATATTATTGAAAGTTTAA
>CAYPCH010000174.1:0-2919 GCA_964409165.1 uncultured Oscillospiraceae bacterium
GCCTTTTGTGTTGTTTCGTTCGCATTATTTCTTACGCGACAGCTTTAATAATATATCACCTAAACCACTGTCTTTTCAACCCAAAAAAACAATGATTTACGCCAGTTATATCAAAATGTATGTTAATATCTTTGTTATCCTTAAGAATGATACATAATATTAATTATTTTGCCTCTTAGATTCAATATCATAAGCTATATTGAATGCGATAAGGATTTTATATCGCATCGCACTTCAATTTCCTTACTCAACTTTCCCACAGTATTTATGGGCTCTATGCCACTAACGTAGCATTGCTCACCGCGGTCAAAAAGTAAACTTTTTGCCCTTAACTTGTGAGCAACGTGAGCCTCAAAATACTATAAGTGGGAAAGTTGAGTTCCTTAATACACTATCACGAAAACTAATTGTTTCAATCTGAAATCATTTTTGTGATTAACATAAATAAAAAAGTACTTGCTAAAGAACAAATACCCTTATACTTGATTTGCATAATTATTGTATAAATAAAGAAACCAACATGTACTCAGAATCCTAATATAGTTTTTTTAATACTATTACCTTGTTGCCCTTTTTATTGAATGTAACTTTTTCACAGAGACTTTTTACTATGAGCATACCTCTACCACTTTCTTTTAAACTCATAAAGCTTGTAACATCATCAGTTTCAACACACTTGCCATTTATACAGTTATAGTTATAATTGTAGCCTTCACCTTCATCTTCAATTATAAAGAAAACGCTGTTATTTACTATTTCCGCCTTAACTTTTACAAATTTGCTGTTGTCCCCCTTGTTGCCGTGCTTTATTGCATTCTGGAACAACTCATTCAATATAACCTTTACATCAAAAATAACATTATCGTTCACGTTTCTGTCGCATTCGCGAATAAACCCTACTATATCGTCCACCATATCACGTATATTCCTGATATTACTTGTTATTTTTGAGTCATAAGATTTTTTTAAAGTTTTCAATTAAAAAATCCCCTTAAACATTTACTATATTATAATGTTACCCATTATAATCCTTCTGTAAACATCATCTATATGACCCATTCGGTTCCCATAATAAACAGTCTTCATTTCGCAAGCATTCTCCTAAACTTCTCTAAAACCTTCTTTTCAAGCCTTGACACATACATTTGCGACACCTCAAGTTTCTTAGCAATCTCCTTTTGAGTTTTGTTGCTTAAAAACCTCATCTTGATAAACTCTTTTTCAGCTTCATTGAAATTATCAAGACTTTTATTCAAAAAGTCCCGGTTTTCTATTCTTTCAAACGTCTTGTCTTCCTGCCCAATGGTTTCGTGCAGTTCTAAGTTATCATCCACATATGCATTCTGGTCAAACGATTGCATATTGTAAGCATTGTTGGATTCAATAATTTCCACTACGGTTTCTTCGCCTATATTCAAATATTTGGCTATTTCATCAATACGAGGAGGTCTTTGAAGCTCCTGTAACAAGTGCTCTCTTGCATGATTGACTTTCTGATAAACCTCATATATTCTTCTCGGTATTCTTATCACAGATCCTTTATCTCTAAAGAATCTTTTAACCTCTCCAACTACAGTAGGCGTAGCAAAGCTTATAAATTTCACACCTTTACTCGGGTCAAACCTTTCAACCGCCTTTATTAATGCTATAGATGCAACCTGATATATATCCTCGTAATCTATGCCCCTGTTAATAAATTTTTTCGTTATGATATCAGCTAAATAAAGATATCTGCCAACTATTTGATTTCTGACTTCTACGTCCCTGTTCTCCATGTATTTTGCGAACAGTACTTCTTCATCATATATAGTGCCATTATTGGTCCTGTTCTGTATCATAATCAATCATTCTCCTCAAGAACTTTCGACATAGCCAAAATATAGTTATTATCGGTACAAAGCTCCACACTATCCATAAAAGCATTTATAATATGCAACGCAAGCCCATCATTTTCCGGTTCAAAAATACACTTTAAAGATGAATCTTCACATGAATAAACTACTTCTAATTTGTCTTTTGATATATCAAAAATTATCGTATAACTGTCGGTAATCTCACTTCCTAAGTTTACTATTTTGCTACAAACCTCAGATATAGCAACCTTAACATCTTCGATAACTTCAATATCGAATCCTATTCTGTTGCATACACCTGAAGCTACAAGCCTAGCTACACTGACATATTCAGCTTTAAATGGCAGAACAAGCTCAATTCTATCGCTAAAGGAATTCATTTTCTCACCTCTTTTGTTCTATTCAATATCAAACACCTTATCAAGCCCTGTTATAATGAACAACTTTTTAATATTTTCCTTAAGATTTGACATTATTATTTTTTTCTCATTCTGTTTTGCTTTCTTCAACGCACCAACAAAAATTCCAAGCCCTGTACTGTCTATATAATCAAGCTCCTTACAATCTATCAGTAAATCTGTTTTATTGGCATCAACAATTTTATAAAGCTTATCTTTTAATTCTTGTGATGTATAAATATCAACCTCACCAGCAAGGTTGATCTTGACAACACCATTCAGTTTTTCCTCAGTAAACTTTAGCCCTCCAGACATAAAAATCCCTCCTTCTATTATTTATTATACTATTATGCCAAAACAAAGCAACCTTCCAGAATACTATAACAAGAAAATTGCAACACAATGTAAAATCTCTACCTATGTTGAATGCGATAAGGAGTTTATATCGCACTTCAATTTCCTTCGGAAAGATTGAAATATAACTTCTACTACAATTTTTACTTAACGCTTATTTGAAGTCAAATAGCGACTTGAAAAAGTAGAAGTAAATTTCACTCATTCCTTAATGCAATATCACAAAAATTATTTTTTCAATGTGGATTCATTTTCGTGATTAATACAGTTCAATATAAATGAATAATTAATTGCTAATCTCGTGGCTTCATTGT
>CAYPCH010000175.1:0-2655 GCA_964409165.1 uncultured Oscillospiraceae bacterium
TTTATCATTATTCTATCCATTTTTGGTTTTACAACAAGAATATCAGGTATGGGGGGTATAGCATCATTAATATTAGGTTTTGTTGTTCTGTTGATTATAAATGTCTTTTTGACTTTTGTTGTATTACTTAAAAAAAGACATTATCGTTATATATCCTTGTCATGCGATACTGCAAAGTATATAAAAAAAGAAAGTGCTGCATCTGAAGTCAAACCTTTAAACCCCCGGATATATCTGAAAAAAAATGCTGTTGCTTTTGGTGCGTCGGCTTTAGCTCTGCTCTATGCTTTCTGCTTTATGATTCCCTATATTGCCCGTTCCGGCTTAAAGCCTGAGAAGCCAACTCTCTCATCTTTTTCAAACAGAAATGACGCTACTGCATTTTTTACAGATAACACACTACCATTCAATGTGAAAAACTTCCAATCCAAAAGCATAAGTGACTTTACCGAATTAACTTTCATGCTAAACAAAGCATTATTAAACTTATTAAGCCTCAAACCCATATACTTATCATCCGCAGAAAAACTATCCGATATGAATGCAGGATTTGGATCAGATCCGTTGACGAATAATGACTTTTCCGGCGAGTTGCACTCAACCACCAACACTCAGGTTGAAAACGTTGATGAAGCGGATGTCATAAAAACCGATGGCAAATATGTATATTATATTAACCAAAGCAAATTGCATATAGTAAAGGCTGCCCCTCCCGAACAGATGAAAATAATCTACCAGCACGACTTTTCGGAGGAAGGTCTGTTCCCATCGGAATTATTCCTCTACAACAATCATTTGGCAGTTATATTGACAAACAATGGAGAGAATTACGGCATAACAAAATATAGGTATGACGCTTCAAACACAATTGTTAGAACCTACAACATAGAAGATCCTTCAAATCCAGTTCAGGAAAGGAGTTTTGAGCTTGGGCATTCATACCTGACCTCAAGGATGGTGAATAATAACCTATACCTTGTTACAGACTCCTATTTGCGCTATAACCATGTAACACAGGAACATCCCGATTATATCGATTCGGCAACCAGTGCTTCACTAAATGAAATAGATTACAGCAACATTTATTTTATGCAAAACGGCACAAACAGGGATTATAACAAAATAATTGTTATTGCAGCATTCCCGGTGGATAATGCAGGAAGGGAAGCCCAGGTTAAAGCCTATATCGGAGGTGTCGGAGAAAACGTGTATGTGTCAGCTGGAAATATTTATATTGTAGAATCAGTCTCCAATGCAATTGCACAAGCATCTGTATATGATTTTTTTAATACACTTACAGACATTGACAGTGATGTACCAGAGTATCACAAATACGGAACCAGCATTTACAGGATAAGTATTCAGGATGGAATTATTGGTGATTTTGACAGTTCATTTGTACCGGGAAGAGTGCATAACCAGTTTTCAATGGACGAATACAATGGGTATTTCAGATTGACAACACAGACCGGTCAATGGAGATGCGCATCAAGCAATGTTTACGTGCTTGATGGCAATATGGAGATGTGCGGAGCATTGGAAGGTCTTGCTCCTGAAGAGAACATTTTTGCTTCAAGGTTCATGGGTGACCGCCTTTATCTGGTAACCTTCAAGGTGGTAGATCCGCTTTTTGTGATAGATATGAAGAACCCGAGAAAACCTTCTGTATTGGGAGAACTGAAAATACCGGGCTACAGCGAATATATACACCCATTGGATGAAAATCATATTATAGGTTTTGGCAAGGATACGGCAGGCGGAAACGAAAATTTTTCTTGGTATCAAGGAATTAAGATGGCAATTTTTGATGTTACCGATGTCAAAAATCCAAAGGAGAAATTTGTTGAAATCATCGGAGACAGGGGAAGTGATTCGGAGCTTTTGAGAAACCACAAGGCACTTATGTTTATGAAAGACTTAGAACTTATGGCCTTTCCTGTAACTGTTGCTGAAAATTACGAAGGAGCACGGGACAGTTCACATGGAAATATTGTGTATCAAGGGGCATATGTTTATAACATAAGCAGTACTGAGGGTTTTTCTTTAAGGGGAAAGATAACACACATTGACGGTAATAGTGATTTATATGACGAAACTGCATTCACTTCTTTTATAAACAGGATTATATATGCAAACAAATCATTATATACCTTCTCAGCAAATAAAGTAAAAGCAACAAAATACAGTGACATGCAGAATGTTTCTGAGATTATACTGGACTGAGTCAATTGACAAATAGGAAAGATAGCTTTAGATATATATTTACAAAATAATGAGAGGGCAGCAAATGCCCTCTCATTATTTTTATTTCATTTACGTTCTTGGTTCTCAAATTCTGAATACTCAATTATATTTTCATCATTAATATTTATTTGGTTTTCCATAAATCCATTCTTGTTTTTTAAGACCCTTACCACAATATGTGATATCACTCCCCCAAGTATAGCCGACAAAATGCCTATAAGGTATACAACAAGTGATTCTCCAAATAAAATACCTGCTATTATAATTCCGCAAATTTCGAAAAAGACCCATGAAAATATGGTTAACAAAGCAAACCAAAAACCAGTGTATCCCTTTTCCTTTGCTATCCTTGAATTTTTCTTCGCCAGCATCCATATAGCAATTATTTCAACCATTTGTTCACTCTCCCTT
>CAYPCH010000176.1:0-2591 GCA_964409165.1 uncultured Oscillospiraceae bacterium
GGCAAAATAAATTCTGTGGATAATAATCTTATAATAATTGAAAACAAGCTTGATGACAATTCAAAAGCCTTGTTTGACGGTTATAAACTAACATATGAAAAAGTTATAGATGTAGAAAACGCAGTAAAAGACCTTTTCAATAAAGTAGAAAAGCAAGAAGTTGAGATAAAAGTAATTAAAGGTGGTAAATAACCAAAAAGCAAGCCTAAATCAGCAAAAATAGTACCTGAACATTGGTGGTAAAAATAGTATTTGTTTTTTTATTTTGGTGCCTTTTCACTGTTATTGTATTATTCAAGGGAATAATACAAATGCTTTATATAAATCCCATTTATAACAAAACTGGGGCTTGAAAATTTACTAAAAATATAGTACAATATAAAGATAATAAGCAAGTTTTATCTAAGTCTATTTTATTCTATTAAAATTCAACTTATAGCTGAGTAATTGGTCATAAAACGGCTAAGTCATCGGAATTAAACTGATTTTCTTTACCAATCCCTTTGAGATTCCTGGGGGAAATATCAATTAAAATTGGAGGCTTTTATGAAGAAAACATTATGTGCAGTAATTTCTATTTTTCTTTTGCTTGCGCTTTTTACAGGTTGTGACTTTAAACAAAAGGAAGCGAATGCTAAAGAAGACAAAAGCCCAAAAAAAGTTGTAAATACTTCTTCAGTAGAAGGAAACAAAGGTGAAAACCCCAAGACAGATACTAGCACTTCTTCAGAAGAAGGAACGGCATCCAAGAATCCCGATGAAATTACCGACATTCCTCCCGGCGAGGGTTCGATGGGCGGAGATGATACTGCAAAGATTAATTTTGAAAGCGAATTTCATTCCTTTGTATATTCACCCACAGATTCTCTTACTGAAGTGGATCATAATTCCAAGGCAACAAATGCAAATGACTTTTATTATGCGGGAAAGCAAAGTATGAGAATTGACGGAACCTTGCAGAAAGATAAATACAGTGATGCGATTGAGTTCGGATACCGTATTGATGCAGGCAAAATGCTAAATGTAAGAAATCTTGAGATTGTTGGGGAAAAGGTTAGTGTTAGAGCATTTGTACCCAGCGGATTTTCAAATCGATCCATACAGTTTGTTTTACTTGATGACGCATATCAGTGGGCAATAAGTACAGCCGTTACTTTAACACCGGGACAATGGCATACAGTTTATTTTAAGTTGGTTGAACCAAATGATAAGGACAATCAGAAATATGCGGGCAAATTTCATTCTCTTGAGGCATACGATGAAAGTGGCAAGAAAATTGGAAACGCTGCATATACCAGTCCAAACCTTAAAATCGGCCAGATTACTTCATTTGAACTCCGTATTATTGGAGGAGTTGTCGGAGATAAGGGTACAGTATTCATAGACTCCATCGATTGGTAAACGTAGAGTTTCCGATGTTTGTATAGGAATAGTGAAATAAGTGTAGATAGAGGTCTGATAAAAAGCTTCGGGACATCGAGTCTCGAGGCTTTTTGCCGGATTTCTTTTCAGGAAATAGCCCTAACAAAAAGAGCGGCCAAATTGCTTAAGACCGCTTTTTCTATGCTTCTTTCAGAGTAATTTTATTCTTTCATTTTAGTATAAATTAGAACTGCATCCCTTAAGAATTCGGCTAATCCCGGCTGATCCTTGTCATAATATGCTTTGAATCTTTCATCGTCTACATACATTTGAGCAACTCCCGCATGAGCTCCTACTGTATAACTGTCCCAATAAAAGCTCAACCACTCTCGATGCAGATCTGCTGCTTTTTGAGCCTGTTCACTTGCAGGATCACCTGTTTCATATGCCGCTTTAAGTGCTTCCATAACCATATTTTCGAGCTCAGTTACTTTATCATACTCTTCCTGCGTCATATTTTTCAGTTTGTTGTTTGACTTGTCAACAGCATCACTCCCGTATTTCTCCCGTATTTCCCGACCGTATTTTGTTTCATTGTCGGAAACCAGTTTTTTCTTGAAGCCTTCAAACTTTTCCTTATCGCTCATGATAACACTCCTCTCTTTTGCCGCAATCGACTTTTCGACATTGGCAATCAAAATATCTAGTTGATTTTTTTTATCAAGAAGCTTTTCATGGTGTTCTTTTAAAGCTTTTACCTCGTCAAAGGAAGCGTCAGTTATGATATCCTTTACACTTTCAAGGGCTACTCCAAGCTCTCTGTAAAAAAGTATTTGCTGTAGTTTGTCTACTTCCCTCTGACTATAAATGCGGTACCCGGACGAATTAATCTTTGCCGGCTTAAGAATTCCTATTTCGTCATAGTACCTGAGGGTTCTTGTGCTCACACCTGCCATTTTGCTTAATTTCAATACTGTGTATTCCATGTTCTCACCTCCTGATAATACTACTATAAACCTTGACGTAACGTCAATGTCAATAGGTGTTTTTAATAATTGCTAGACCTTCTTATAACAGCAAAAGTAAGCATCATTTCTGTAAATCACTACAGGGATAAGGAGGGAATAGAACAGGGTCTTATAGAATTTTTATATAATATGATATAAAAAAATAAATAATTATGATATTATTTTAATTGATAGTAAACCAAAATAATACTGGAGGGCTTG
>CAYPCH010000177.1:0-2414 GCA_964409165.1 uncultured Oscillospiraceae bacterium
ATCGACAGGTTATGCCTTAAAATGTAGAATCTTTATCGTAACTTATATAGTTCCTGATATTGTTTTATAGATATTCATTTGTTTTGTCATATAGACCACACCTTTTATTTAAAGTAAAACTATTCATATTTAATATACCAACAATTGCAGCAACATAAACTGATAATAAATAGTAAAAATTAACTAATTACTGAATATAAACGAAAAAGTTAACCAAAATATCAATATGAGTCAAAAATGATTACGGAGGTATTTTTTTGAAGTTAAGTGGTGTCTTGAAAAAGTATTTCAAATTTGTATTGATAGGTCTGGTTACCGGTATGGCAAACGGTTTATTCGGTTCGGGAGGTGGAACAATTGCGGTTCCTGCAATGATACTTTTGCTCAAAGAGGAAGAGCACAGAGCCCATGCAACGGCAATATCAATTATTCTTCCGTTAACACTTGTAAGTGCTTTTTTCTATATCTCAAATAACTACATAAACTGGGATCTGACGTATAAGGTGACATTGGGAGGTGTTGCAGGGGGCTACATAGGAGCTAAACTTCTTAATATTTGCCCCAGTCATATCTTAAGAAAGCTTTTTGCTGTTTTTATGATTGCTGCAGCTGTCAGGATGTTGCTTTGATGATATCTAAGGAGGAAACATGCTATTATTTTTTATTGGACTGGCTTCAGGTATAGTGAGTGGAATGGGAATAGGCGGAGGGACAATTCTTATACCTGCCCTTGTTATATTTGTAGGACCTGACCAACATATTGCCCAAAGTGTAAATCTTTTGTTTTTTATTCCAACGGCTGTAATGGCTTTAATTGTGCACATAAAAAATAAAAGAGTGAATTTTAGAATGGCATTTCCGATTATTATTTCAGGTCTTGTGGGTGCATATCTTGGTTCACATCTTGCTATCAGACTACCGGGGGATGTACTAAAGAAATACTTCGGGGCATTTCTTCTGATTCTGGGTACTTATGAAATTCTAAGAAAAGACAAACGCAAAGTACTAAAGAAGAAAATGCAACTAAAGGATGGGTAAAAATAAAGGGCAATATTATTAATCCCATATTTTAGTAAGTCGGGTCTGTCTTTTTCCGAATTTCTTCGGCAGGATCAACAGGCTTTGGAATGTCCACATCAGGTAAAATGGGTTGGGGATTGTTTATACCTGGAGCTGAATTATGTGCTGGATTATTTGTAATAGGATTGATTCTGTTAAAGTTGTTCTTATTTGCCTCGTTTAGTTTTCGAAGGTTCTCCAATGACTTCCTTTCGATTTGATTAACATTTATAAGACCCGAAGATGATATGACTGATAGCTTTTCTTTTTTTATCTTATTATAAGTATCATTGTCGTTTAGATACAAAGACAGGTCTATTTCGAGTTGCAGAGACGAAAGGTATTCGTCAAATGCTCCTTCAATACCGTTAAAGCTATTTTGAAGCATGACAGCAAAATAAAGAGCTTTATTTTCATCAATCTTTGATGCAAGTGAGGAATAGTCTAAAAGGTCTTCAGTTTGCGAATTAAATGGAACGGTGCTAAATTCATTATGGGATCCTATTCCAGCACTGAATGTATTTATTTCATTTAAAAGCAGTAATACCCTTTTAATATAAAGCTCTGCAGATTCAATATCTTTAGAGTCATAACCTTGTGAAGTAAGCGTTTCAATAACATCAGGTTTGCTTTCCGGGCTTCCTGCAGCCGGGAGATTAGAAGCCGTTGTCTCAATTGGCTCATTTTGCATTGAGTGAATCTTTTCTTTTATATCGGATATCTTTATTTCATTATTGGGTTGACACCCGGCAATCAGAATAATGGTTGAGAATATAAACATCAGCGTGATATATGGTATTATACTTCTAATTATTTTATTACTCATAAAATCCCCCATTGATTGTTGTCTTTTTATTATTACTTTAACAGAAAAATAATACTTTGGTATATAATTTTGGTGTATATAAATCTTTTTTACTGTGCCTTTAGCTGTGCTTTTATAGTTCTTTAGTCCCAAATTTATAATTCTATCCTTATCTACCCTAAAATAAAAGTATTGGATACGAAACAATATAATATAACAAATCAAACCAAACTTCAATCAAAAAAATAGGAGGTCACTATTTATGAAAAAAGTTAAAAAGCTGCTGATAATTATGCTTACAGTGATATTTGTCTTTACAGCAACATCTAATTTTGGACTGGTATTTGCACAGGAGAATTCGGACATACAAGGCGATACAATTGAAGTTGAGGCAGACGATGAAGTTGAAGTTGAAGTAGACGATGAAGATGAAGCAGAAGTTGAAGATGAAGTTGAGGTAGACGATGAAGATGAAGCAGAAGTTGATGATGAGGATGAGTCAGCATACCGCCGGCATAGCCGGCGGCTTGATTATAAACGCGCATAGCGC
>CAYPCH010000178.1:0-1837 GCA_964409165.1 uncultured Oscillospiraceae bacterium
GTATTGCCTTAACTATGTGGGATGTAAATAAAAGCGAATGGACAAAAGAATTAATTGAATCTGGAGTATTGCCTTAACTATGTGTAATGTTATCAATGGACATCTAACAAAGAACTTGAAATATGTATTGCCTTAACTATGTGGAATGTAAATGCGGAGAGAGCATTAAATTTCGCAAGGTTTACAAGGCGTATTGCCTTAATTATGCGGAATCTAAAGAACGGATATGCTGTAATTCTTGGAGACGTAAGCAACTTACTGCCTTGAATTTAGCAGAGAAAGACAATAAAGTATGGTGTTTTTGTTTCTATTTATGGTAAAATGTCCTTGAGCATGCAAGCATAATTTTATTTAAAGTGAGGTGTTAGGGGATGAGCAGGTCACCAAGATTAAAATCAAAGATGATTGATAAAAACAGCCTGAGAGTAGATAAAGTAGAGCAAAAGAAGAGAACTTACACACATGAATCAACTACAAGAACCACAGAACCCAATATTAGCGTAGACAAGAACAGACTTCCCGAAAATAAATGCTTAAAAGCAGGAGACCCTGTCAATGTGACAACGGGAAGCTTTTACGTAGAAGCAACAGGTTGAAGCAGGCATTCCAATAAAACAAGGATTGAAACAAAAAGAAAAACTCTCTTCTAAAGATTACGCTGTAAATATTGAGAGGGTAACACACAAGGGAGGAGATAAAGTTCCGGATAATAGTGTTGAACTGGATGTGTGCCCTGATGTGGACAAATATGATGTGCTGTTTTTTAGTTCGCCTGTATGGGCATTTTCACTTTCTTTTGTCATGAAAGCTTATCTTCAGCAGATATCATCACTTAAAAGTAAAAAGGTTGCACTCTTTGTCACGAAAAGCCTGCCATTTTCGTGAGCCGGTGGAAATAATGCAATAAACCAGATGAAAAAAATTGTTAAGTCAAAGAGTACCGATATATGCGGAACAGAAACGATAAGAAGCAGCAAAATTAATGATGATAATGAAATAAATAGTATTTGAAAAGTTAAGCAACTCTTTTGTAAAGGACTCATAGTTTTTCAGATAAAGTATAAAATTTACTACTAAAATAACTTAAATTACTAAGAACTTGACGGCTATATGGAAAAGCCAGGAAGCAAGAGGAAGCAAAAGAACTGTTCCCTTGCTTCTAAACCAAACTCCTGCAAAATATTGATGACCTGTGTATTAACTTCAGCATAGAAAATCCTGATAGGTATCCTATAACAGATAATGCTATATGTACTGTGTTAAATAACAGCAGTATTGCTGCTTGATCTGCTGATATGCTGTTCCAGGGTATCGGTATAAGCGAATAAATGTAGATTTTTCGCAGGATTAGCAGTATAGCAGGTATTAAAACAACGTATGGAATTTTTCCGGCCTTTTTAAAAAACAAGGGCACAAAATATCCGAAAGGAATGCAGAATATAACATTCATTAAAAGGGTGTAAAAAGCAATCTGAGTAAATCTCTCCTGTTCACTACCTGCAGCAGGTACAGGAATATATGCCCCGATTCTGAACAATGTAAAGAATACTGCTATTCCGACCAGTATATTAAATACGCTCATATAATTACATAAGCTGTCTGATAATTTTTTCTTTAAATCATTAGCTTTCCCGAAAGTATGAATAGCCTGTTTTTTTGCATTACTTTCACTGAGTCCTTCTGCTAAATATTCTGCCTTCAGCATTTGGAGAGACAAGAAAAGGAAAGAAAACATCTTAGGGGAAGCCTGAATTTACAATCTTAACAAAATGAATTTCTACTAAATCGATACAAAATATCAACTAAATTGTCAATAATCCTTGCCAATTATAGTCTA
>CAYPCH010000179.1:0-1583 GCA_964409165.1 uncultured Oscillospiraceae bacterium
CTAATAAAAAGCTTCTGACATTGAGTCCCTCGCTTTTTGCCAGATTTCCTTTCAGGAAATGGCTCTAATCAAATGCTACCGGAAATAATTTCGTTTATTCTTGTTGCTATGCTTCCGATATCCGATACTTCATCTGAAAGCCCTGCCTCGTAAACACTGCGGGGCATACCGTAAATAACGCAGGTTTCCTCGCTCTGGGTTATGCAATAACAGTTACATGTGTTTTTCAGTTCATTTACCCCTATCTTGCCATCGCTTCCCATTCCGGTAAGAACAACCGCCAAGATATTTTTCCCCTTGTACTCCCTTGCTACCGAGCTAAAAAGCACATCGGCAGAGGGCTTTACTCCGTTTACATTCGGGGTATCTTCCATCTTTAGTACCGCTGAACCATTCACCATTTTAACACACATATGCAGACCCCCAGGTGCAATAACTATATTACCTTTTTCTATAGGGTCATTTTCTTTTCCCTCAGATATTTTAAGCTCACACTTTCTTCCAAGAGATTCGGCCATCATTTTTGTAAACCGTGGTGGCATATGCTGAACAATAAGTACCGGACAATTCAAGCTTTTGTCAAGACCTGAGCATACTGATTCAAGAGCCGCGGGTCCACCTGTAGAAGAAGCTATAAGAATCAGATCAATATGAGAGGGTACAGGAGTCCCTACAATATTTATCTTGTCGTCATCTTCCTTACCCTTTGCTTTTGTATCCTCATTTACCCTCAAATGCTTCTTTTTAATTGATTCCTGCAGACTTCCTTCTGTTTGCATTGATTGTTTTTTTACTTTTATTTGAGCAAAAAGTAGCTGAAGTCTGTTTGCAATTATCTTGGCATTATTTTCAGAACCAGGTACAGTGGGTTTTAATATAAAATCCATTGCCCCGGCTTCTAAAGCTTCCAATGTCATCTTTGCATTATTGGAACTACCAGTACTTATCATTATTACATAAGTAGCGGGATAATCCTTTTTAATTATTTTCAGTGCCTCAATTCCATTCATTTCAGACATAAAAACATCCATTAGCACAACATCAATCTCGTCCTTTTTCATGCAATCTAGTGCTATGAGACCATTAGCGGCAGTACAAGCTACCACAGCAGAACCGGTAATCTCTACCGCTCTCGAAAGAACTCTTCTATAAACAGCAGTATCTTCTACTATCAATACTCTAAGTTTTTTCAAAAAACATATCCTCCCTTATATTTACTTTTACTATTGCAAACAGTGCATCCACTGCATTTTAATTCAATTCAGCTCATCAGCGTTTTCAAGGTTTGGATTATCTTAAGTGCTAATATACTTATCGGAAATTTTCCTGAATTGAATAAATACTTTATTGTTTGAAATGATATATTATATAAAATTAAGGAGGCATTTATGGAAACAGCAAATTTCAACATACCGTCAATTTCATGCAGTGCATGCTCAGGTAAAATAAAAGAAGGTATAAAATCAATAAAAGGTGTGGGCAATATATCTATCGACCTGAAAAGCCAGAACCTTACGGTGGAATACAATCCTTCCGATATCAAACCTCATGATATCAAAAAGCACATATACCAGATGGGCTAT